>NZ_JBIAXG010000004.1:44011-293608 GCF_042896465.1 Streptomyces sp. NPDC001292 | reverse complement strand
TCCAGGCCGGGCACGGTCACGCTGTTGCCCGGGCCGAGAAGCATGGGTGGCGGGTGACCGCAGCTGGTGATCCGGACGACGGGCTCGTCGTCGGGGATCTCCAGCAGCAGAGCGGTCACGAAGCGCTCCCCCGCCTCGTCCTCGCCGTCGAAGTCGGTGAGGTAGCGGGCGATGCTGCTCTCCAGGGCGGCGGCGAGCCGGGGCAGGGAGGCGTGCTGGTGCGCGGCCTCCCGGAAGGCGCCGAGCAGGAGGGCGGCCTCACCGATGGCGGGCAGGCCCTTGCCGCGCACGTCACCGATCATCACGCGGGCCGCGCTGTCCATGCGGGCGGCGGCATAGAGGTCCCCGCCGATCTCGGCCTCCTCCTCGGCGGCCAGGTAGAGGCAGGCGAGCTGCAGCGGGCCCAGCCGGGTGGGAAGCGGCCACAGCAGGACGTGCTGGGTGGCCTCGGCCACCGTCCTTACCCGGGCCAGCTGACGCCTGTGCCGGTCCCGCACCACACAGAAGGAGACCACCACCGTCGACAGCACCGCCAGAGCGACCATCTCAACCAGCACATTCCGAGACAACAGCAGGCCGTGACGCCAGCCGACGAACCCCTGGGCCATGACAGCCAGGGCCCCGATACCGCTGGTCACCCAGGGGCCCTCGAACCACGCGGCGAGCGCTGGCGCGATCACCAGCAGCGGCCCGAGGACGATGTCGGTCGGCGTCACGATGTCCAAGACCGTGAGCAGCACGATGAGCGCAACCGGTATCAGCAGCATCAGATGACTCGACTGCCACGG
This sequence comes from Streptomyces sp. NPDC001292, assembly GCF_042896465.1. Lineage (NCBI taxonomy): Bacteria > Bacillati > Actinomycetota > Actinomycetes > Kitasatosporales > Streptomycetaceae > Streptomyces > Streptomyces sp. NPDC001292. The sequence continues at coordinate 292,820 of NZ_JBIAXG010000004.1, read as the reverse complement.
CTGCCCGAGGCCCGTCACACGTTGGTTCCTCGCGCCCATGACTACCACAGTGCAACTGCGGAGCCCGGCGTGCGAACGCACGCCGACAGCGAAGCTGGGAGCCTCCCGTCCGACCACGAGCACGAGTTGCCATCGAACTGGCGTTCCAACGGAGGCGATGCGGCATGTACGGGCTGTGAGCAGGGCACAGGTCAGCAACTGGCCGGCCGCGACTTCCGCGCGGCAGACAACCCGAGTCGGAGGGCAGCCACTGCCGTACCGGTCGGCGGCGGTGCCGCGATCGGGCTCTCGGCCTTCGTCGGCGCACCCTGGTGGTCTACCTCGCCGGCGTCCTCGCCGCGCTCGTGCCATCGGCCCTACCGCAGGAGTCCGAGCACCGGCGTCACTTCTACGGCGACTACTTCCGTCACCGCGAGCGGATGGTGCGGATCCGTCACGAGTCGCCGCGACGCCTCCTCGCTCCCCGGCTTGCCAACCCCCGGAACCGCTTGGCAAGCACCGGAGCGAAGGCGTTGCGGTGGGTAGCGGCAGCAGCTCACCCGATCCCCAGGCTGCGTCCGACGGCGGGGGTGACACCTTGCCGTAGACCGGCAGCTACTCTCGCGCACCGCGCGGACGCGCGAAGGGACGGTCCAGAAAGCCCAGAAACCCCTGCTACGGCCCGGGCGGCAGGTCCGTCGGCCGATGAATGTCCGCGCCCGGGGTGCGGACCACGGCTCCCGGGACGAACCACTGCACCAGGGCCGCGGTGAGGTACACCCCGGCCCGGGCGGCTCTGGGGGCGCGGTCGCGGTCTGGGCGCCCGGGTGGGGCCTTGCCGCCCCACCCGTAGACAGCGCTTTCCATCGCCTGATAGGGCATGCTCATGACTCCGAACCGCCGTACGTTCCTGATCGCCGCGGCCGTGGCCGCCGCCACAGCTCCCTCGCTCATCGCCCCCGGTCCGGCGACCGCCGCGTCCCAGGCCGACGAGTACGACACGCTGCGGCAGCGCTGGCTGGAGATCGCCCTCGGTGCTGGCTACGACGCGACCGCCGAGCCCTACGCATCCCGGCTGGGAGAGACCGGCACCCTCGCACGCGCCTTCCGCGCCGCCATGGCGCCCGCCGCGAACTCCCTGTGGCCCGGCTATGCCTTCGACCCGCCCGCCGGCATCACCCAGAGCTACAGCAGGCTGTGGACAATGACCCAGGCCTACGCCCAGCAGGGCACCGGCCTGACCGGTGACGCCGGGCTCCTCGCGGACATCCTGCGCGGCCTCGACCACCTCGCGGCCACGGTCTACAACCCCTCGACCACCCGCTACGGCAACTGGTGGGAGTGGCAGATCGGCAGCCCGCGCCTCCTGATGGACATCGTGGCCACGCTGTACGACCACCTCACCGACGCCCAGCGCGGCGCGGCCTTCGCCGCCGTCGACCACTTCGTCCCCGACTCCATGCTCCGCGACTACACCGGCACCTCCACCGGCGCCAACCGGGTCGACCTGTGCCGCTCCGTGGCACTGCGCGGCATCCTCGGCCGGGCCCCGGAGAAGATCGCGCTCGCCCGCGACGCGCTCTCGCCGGTCTTCCCGTACGTCACCAAGGGCGACGGGCTGTACGCCGACGGATCGTTCATCCAGCACACCTGGATCGCCTACTCGGGCACCTACGGACAGGTCATGCTCGACGGGCTCGGGCGGCTCTTCGCGCTGCTCGCCGGATCGACCTGGGCCGTCACCGACCCGGGCCGCCAGATCATCCTCGACAGCGTCGAGCACGCCTACGCACCGCTGATCTTCGACGGCCTGGTGATGGACAGCGTCAACGGCCGTGCCATCAGCCGGGGTTATCTGCTGAGCGACGACCGGCACGTCATGCGCAGCGACCACTTCCACGGGCAGGGCATCATCGCCGCGATGGCGCTGCTCGCGGGTGGCGCGAGCGCGGCCGAGCGCGAGCGCTGGTACGGGCGCATCAAGGGCTGGATCGCCCGGGACACGGTCACCCCGCTCCTCAGCGCGCCGCAGTTCGGCGTCGCGGACCTGTCACGGCTGCACGCGGTCGCCGACTCGGCGGTCGCGGCGGCCCCGGAGCCCGTCGAGCACCGCCTCTTCGCCGCCATGGACCGCGCCGTCCACCGCAGACCCGCCTTCGCCGCGAACATCTCGATGTCCTCCGAGCGGATCGCGTACTACGAGTGCGGAAACGGCGAGAACCCGCGCGGCTGGCACACGGGTGCCGGGATGCTCACCTGGTGGGCCACGGGGGCCCGCAGCGACCAGTACACGGACTGGTTCTGGCCGACCGTCGACTGGTACCGACTGCCCGGAACCACCGTCTCCACCAAGCGACTTGCCGACCGGGCGGGCGGCGAGTGGGGCGCGTCCCGGCCCGCCGTGCGGTGGGTCGGCGGTGTCACCGACGGCGAGTTCGCCGCCCTGGGCCAGCACGTCAAGGGCCTCGGCTCCACGCTTCAGGCCCGCAAGGCGTGGTTCTGCGCCGACGACGCGATCGTCTGCCTCGGGGCCGGGATCACTGCCACGGACGGCGTGCCCGTCGAGACGATCGTCGACAACCGCAACCTCGGCGAGGGCGGTACCCAGGCCTTCGCCGTCGACGACCAACCGCGGCCGCGCTGGGCCCACCTCGAAGGGCACGGAGGCTGGGTCCTGCCGGGCGGCGCCGAGCTGCACACTCTGCGGGAGGACCGCACCGGCGCCTGGTCCGACATCAACACCACGAGCTCCACCGAGCGCCGCACCCGCCGCTGGCAGACCCTGTGGCTCGACCACGGCACCGACCCGGTGGCGGGCTCGTACGCCTACGTCCTGATGCCGGGCGCCACCCGACGCGCCGTGACCGAGCGCGCGGCCGAGCGCGACTGGCTCCGGATCCTCGCGAACGACAGCACCTGTCAGGCCGTCACCATCGACCGCCTCGGGCTGACCGCCGCCACCTTCTGGCAGGCCGGCACGGCGGGCCCGCTCACCGTTTCCGCGCCCGCCGCGGTCCTGATGCGCCGTCGGGGTCGCAGCGCCACACTGTGCCTCAGCGAGCCGCCCCGCTCCGGCGCCCCGGTGGAGATCGTCTGGGACCGGCCGGTGCGTCGCGTCGTCGAGGGCGACCCGTCCGTTCAGGTCCTCGAAACCGGCCGTCGGCTTCGGCTCAGGGTGACCCCGGGGACGGCATGCGTCAGCCATCGGTGTGAGCTGACTCTCATCTGACGAAGACCGCGAAATTCGTACGACCCCAACAAGATGACCGGGCCCTGGGCAGCCGCATCTAATGGAGACACGCACGGCGGGTGCGGCGTGCGGGTCGGGGAAACGGGCTGGTCACAAGGCCAGTACCGCGCCCCGGCCCGACCCAACCCCAGCTGCACACGACGGGCGTCACATCCGCCGCCGCGCTGATGAGTCGCGGTCGGCGATGTACTGGTCGGCGGCGCCGACGCCGGGCCGGGGTACCGCTCCGGGGACAGTCCGCACGCGGTTGTGGATTCCGGCTCGGCAGAGGTCGAACGGGAGTCAGGGGCGCGGTAGCGGGCAGCTGTTGCGTGCCCGGGGAGCCGAGTTCCGAGGCGCGCGTGGGAGCGGGCGAATCGACTGACGTGGTGTTCATTCGGGGTTGCTCATCTCAGCCTGTGAGCGTCATCGAAGGGTCAACAAGATCCATAACTTGGTCAATGGTGTGTCATCACCATTCGCCCTGTCGGCCTCACTGAACCGAGGACTCCACCTTGTCCAGCGACATATCCGCAGGTCCTGCCACGCATGGGCCCAATCGCCGCAACTTCCTGATGCTGTCCGGTGCCGTCGCCGCGGCCACCGCCATCGGCCAGGCCGCACCCGCCGCGGCCGCACCCGGTGGCAGCATCGGCGATCTCGGCGGCCACCCCTTCTCTCTCGGTGTCGCGTCCGGTGATCCCCTGCCCGACTCTGTGATCCTGTGGACCCGACTCGCTCCGCGGCCGCTCGAGATCGGCTCCGGCATGCCGGACAAGCCCGTCCCGGTCCACTGGCAGGTGGCCCACGACGAGGCCTTCAGCCGGATCGTCCGCGAAGGCGAGACCTTCGCACTGCCCGAGCACAACCACTCCGTCCACGTCGACGTGCGCGGTCTGCCAACGGACCGCTGGTTCTACTACCGTTTCCGCTGCGGTTCCGAACTGAGCCCGGTCGGCCGCACGCGGACCCTGCCCGCCCCCGCCGCGCCCGTCGACTCGTTCACGATCAGCCACGTGTCCTGCCAGAACTGGGTGACCGGTTACTTCACGGCGTACCGGTACATGGCGGAGGACGGCCTCGACCTGGCATTCCACCTGGGCGACTACATCTACGAAGGCGCGATCACCGCTGCCGCGCCCCGTGGCGGCGCCTTCGTGCCGGACGACATCCGCGCCGCCTGCCAGACAGTCGACCAATACCGCCTGCGTTACTCGCTCTACAAGACGGACCCGGACCTGCAGGCCGCGCACGCGGCTTTCCCGTGGGCGGTCACCAGGGACGACCACGAGGTCGTCAACGACTACCTGGGCGGAGTCGACCACGGGCAGAAGCAGCTGGCCCGCCGGGCCGCCGGGTACAAGGCGTGGTGGGAGAACATGCCCACCCGGTGCGACCCGCCCGTCGGGCCGGACCAGCGCATCCACCGCCGCTTCGCCGTCGGGAACCTGGCCCAGTTCGACTTGCTGGACAGCCGCCAGTACCGGATCGCCGACAATGACCCGGCCGTCTCCAAACTCGGCGACGCACAGGAGGCGTGGCTGATCGACGGCATCAACTCTCACGGCACGACCTGGCACGTGCTCGCCCAGGGCCAGCAGCTGGGCGGTGTGACAGCGAACAGCCCCACGCGAAACCGCATCTACCGGGCCTACTACGACCGGGAGGTCAGCCCGATCATCCTGAGCGGCGATCTGCACTGGACCCTCGTCCAGGACTCCCTGCTCGCGGTTCCGGACGCCACCAGCCCGATCGTCGGCACCGAGTTCATCGTCACGTCCATCACCTCGACCGGTGACGGCCCGGGCAGCCAGACCACGAAGGACAACTGGCTGAAGAATCCCTGGGTGAAGTACGCCGACGGTTACCGCGGCTACATCCGCACGGTCATCACGCCGACGGGTGTTTCCAGCACGCAACGCGACGTCAAGTTCGTCACCCGGCCGGACGCGCCCGTGTGGGACGCCCAGAAGTTCTACATCGAGGCCGGAAAGCCTGGCGTCCAACTGGTGTAGCCGAGACGGGGCCGGTGGCACCGGGCTGTCCAGCAGCCGCTGCGTCCGAGCGTGGATGAAGCCGTGCCGCAGCACCCACGTGAAGGTACTGCTCCTGCAGCCCGGCGCCGTCATCCCGGCCTCCCGTCGGATCAAGCCCGTCCTGGCCAGAGCCTGTTCTGCAGACAGCGCTCCGGCCCGGGAGCTGCTTCAGCAGTTCCGCGACGCCAAGTCCGGCTGAGTGCCATGGCTGTGCGGCACTGGCTAATGAAGCCATCGCACCCATGGGACGCAGAAGCGATCACGAGGTCGGCGTCTTCGGTACGCGGGGCAGGTGGACGTGAAGGCGTTCGACCTCGGCGTCGTGACCTCGCTCGCGGAGCGTTCGGGATGAGGGTGAATGGCCATGCAGCATTGACGATCAGTAGGTTCGTGCCATCGATGTTTCAGCGGCACGGCGTTCTGGTGTGCCAGGGGGCAGGGGGACTCGCGGATGCGCACGCGGATCTGGATCTCGCGGCTTTTGACCTGGGCCTTCCACAAGAGGGCGGACAGGTTCGGTGGTCGCTCGCGGTGTGTTGCGGTGTCCGCCGCTCTGCGTCGCCGCTCTGCCGCGGGCCTGCTCGCCCTCGCCGTCGTGGTGGCCGCAGGAGCCGGGTGCGACGTCATCGAGGACTCGGACTCGGGTCCGTCCGCACCGACCGAGGGCGGCGAGGCGACCCGCCGGATCGAGGCCAAGGCAACGAACCCGCCGCCGGGGCTGCCGGTGGCCTTCACCGCCGGCCAGCGGCTCGACTGGTCGGCCTGCCCGGCACCATCCGCGGCGCAGGGTGACGGTGACACCCCGGGCGACGGCTGGGAGTGCGCCACCATGAAGGCGCCGCTGGACTACCGGCAGCCCGGCGGCGACACGATCGACGTCGCCGTGATCCGGAAAAGGGCCACCGGACCGGAGCGGAAACGGATCGGCTCACTCCTCTTCAACTTCGGAGGCCCCGGCCAGTCAGGCATCGTGGGGCTCCCCAAGTACGCCGGCGACTACGCCCTGCTGGGCGAGCGCTACGACCTGGTCAGCTTCGATCCGCGAGGTGTCGGCAGAACCGCCCCCGTCAGCTGCGGTGAGAAGGAGTTCGAGGGCGGCGACGCCTGCGAGAAGCACTCCGGTGGGCTCCTGCCGTATGTCGGCACCTCGCAGACGGCGCGCGACCTGGACCTGATGCGCTATCTCCTCGGTGACGAGAGGCTGAACTACTTCGGCGTCTCCTACGGCACCGAGCTGGGCGGCGTCTACGCCCACCTGTTCCCGAAGAACGTGGGCAGACTCGTGCTCGAAGCCCCCGTCGACCCGACGCAGGATCGGCTGCAAAAAGACCTCAGCCAGGTCAAGGCCGTCCAGCTCGCTTTCGACCGCTTCGCGCATCACTGCGCGCACACCTACGACGACTGCCCCACCGGCGGCGACCCCGAGCGGGCCGACCAACGCGTCATCAAGCTGCTGGAAAAGCTCAAGAAAGAGCCCGCCCCCACCGACGGCGACGAAAGACTCGACGGAGATCTCGCCGCTCACGCCATCGCGAACTACCTGGACCTCGGCGAGGAAGGCTGGGGGCCGCTGGTGAAGGCGCTCAACGAGGTCATGGAGCGGGGCACCGGCAGCAAGCTGCTGCAGAACGCGTACGACCACGCCCCAGGCGCCCGGGTCCAGCGCTGGGCCGGCGTCAGCGCCCGCAGCGAGACCTCGGGCGGCAACGGCGCGTCCGCCTTTGTCGCGATCACCTGCGCCGACTCCAACCTGCGCCCCGGATTCACCAAAGCCGAGGAAATGATCAAGCGGACCGAGGCGGCCTCCCCCGTCTTCGGCGAAGCCTGGTCCCCCACCGTCTACCTCTGCTACGACTGGCCGTTCGAGGGCGAGCGCGGCACCCCCGACGTCAGCGCGGACGGCGCTCCCCCGATCCTCGTCGTCGCCAACACCGGCGACCCGACGACGCCGTACGCGGGCGCCGAGCACATGGCGGGCGAGCTGGGCGAGGATGTCGGCGTCCTGCTGACAGTGCGGGCCGAGGGTCACGGGTCCTACCCCTACAACCGCTGCGCGACCAGGGCCGTCAACACGTACCTCCTCGACGGCACGCCCCCAAGGCACGGCACGACGTGCTCCTGAACACGCCCTCCGGGGCACGAGTGCCTGCCCCATTCCCCCTGCAGGCAGGCATCTACGGCATGCCTCCGCTCCACGTAAGAACCCACCCCGGATCAGCTCGGAGTACCTCTGCTCTGCTCAAACTTCCCTGATCACCCTCGACCGGGTACGGCAGCAGATCGCCACGACCGAACGCCGCGAGCAGGAGCCAGCGCGGCGAGCAGGCCCGGCCGGCCGGTGCCGTCCTCCAGCAGCCCGGATGCTCAGTGAGCCGCCGCCCGTCCGGGCGGCGCTGCTGAACCGTCCGTCCTTCCCCTTCACCAGCGAGCCCCGCTCGGCCGGGCGCCGAGCGGGCCGAAAGCACCGCGTCCAGCACTCGGAGTGCTGGACGCGGTGGATGGACCGGCGCGAGGCGCGCCGTCGGTGTGCGGCGGGATCTACTCCTTCACCGCGCCCGTCAGCATGCCCTCGATGAAGCGGCGCTGCAGCGCCACGTACACAACCACCACCGGCAGCGCGATCAGCACCGACGCCGCCGCCAGCAGTGACGTCTCGGCCGTGTGCTGGCCCTGGAAGAAGGCCAGGCCCAGCGGGACCGTGCGCAGAGACTCGTCGCTGATCATCACCAGGGCCATGAGGAACTCGTTCCATGTCCACATGAAGGTGATGACGATCATGGTGGTGATGGCGGGTCGGCCCATCGGCACCAGGATCCGCCACAGCGTGGTCCAGGTGGAGGCGCCGTCCATCCGAGCCGCCTCGATGACGGAGCGGGCGCTGCCGCGGAAGTAGGCGCGCAGCCAGAAGACGCCGAAGGCCAGCGACTGGGCGATCTGCGGAAGGATCAGCGCCCAGTACGTGTCTGTCAGCTCCACGTACCGCAGGTCGAAGTAGAGCGGGATGACCAGCGCCTCCTGCGGCAGCGTGAGGCCGATGACGAACAGGTGGAACAGCACCGTCGAGCCGGGGAAGCGCATCACGCCGAAGGCGTAGCCGGCCAGGATCGCCAGCACCGCCGTCGCCACCACCACGACCGAGGTGACCAACAGCGAATTGCCCATGTACACAGCGAAATGTCCGCGTGTCCAGGCGTCCGCGAAGTTGCCCCAGTGCAGCCCGCCCTCGGGCAGTGAGAAGCCGGTGCCCAGCGCGCCCTGGCGGCTGAAGGCGGTGGAGAGGATGCCGATCACCGGCGTCAGCGAGATGATCGTGAAGAGCGTCAGGATCGCGTACGTTGCGCCACGTTCGGTGCGCGAGATCATGACCGCCGCCCTTCGACGAGCCGGGAGACCGTGACGGTCAGTGCGAAGATCAGGACGGTGAGGGCGACGCCGACGGCCGCCGCCGAGCCGACCTGGTTGGTCTCGAAGGCCCGGTGGTAGACCTCGTACGCCGGCACCGACGTGGAGTTGCCCGGGCCGCCGCTGGAGGTGATGTAGACCAGGTCGAAGTTGCGCAGGCCCGCCACGATGGTGAGGGTGAGCGCCACCGCTGTCTCCGCCCGCAGGCCGGGCAGCGTGACGCTGAAGAACTCACGTATCGCGCCCGCGCCGTCGATCCGCGCCGCCTCGTACAGCTCGCGCGGGATGCGCTGCGCGCCGGCGAGGAAGAGCACCATGCACAGCCCGGTCTCGACCCAGGTGCCGACGGCGCCGACCGCGGGCAGCGCCCAGTCGTAGTCGCCCAGCCAGGCCCGGGCCAGCGAGCCGAGACCGACGGCCTTCAGGGTGTCGTTGAGCAGGCCGTCGGGGGCGAGGATGGAGCGCCAGGCGACACCGACCACGACCATGGCGAGGACCTGCGGCAGGAACAGCACGGTGCGGAAGAAGGTCATGCCCTTCACCCGGATCCGCGACATCACGGCTGCCAGCAGCAGGCCGATGGCCACCGGCAGGGCGGCGTAGAACAGCAGCAGGACGAGCGCGTGGACGAACGGCGCGCGCAGGCTCGGATCCGTGAAGAGGTCCGTGTAGTTGCCGAACCCGGCCCAGGTGGCCTGCGTCAGCCCGTCCCAGTGCAGCAGCGACAGCCACACCGACTGGCCGAAGGGGTACAGCAGGAACGCGCCGTACAGGGCGAGCGCCGGCAGCGCGTAGAGGTAGCCGATGGCGCGCGGCTCGCCGGGGGCGCGGCGGCGGTAGCGGTCGCGGAGGGCGGTCACTTCGACCCCGCCGACTTGTCGCGCTGCTTCTTCATGAAGCCGCCGTAGTCCTTCTGCAGGGACGCCGCGAACTCCTCGGGGTCGCTGTTGCCGGCGATGAGGTCCTGCAGCGCCTGGGACGTGGTGTCGTAGAAGCTCGGCGTGGCGTAGTCGAGGTACGGCACCAGGCCGTCGCCCGCGGTCAGCCGCCGCCAGCCGGCGATCATCTGCCCCTCGCTGCTCTCCGGGTCGATCCTGGCCGCGGCCCGCCCGGGCAGCGCGGGCAGCACGCCGTGCTCGGTCATGACGTCGGACGCGTGCGTGTTCGTGATGAAGTCGAGGTAGGCGGCGGCGACTTCGGGGTGTGTGGACCGCGACGTGATCGACCAGGCGAGCCCCTGACCGCCGGTGGTCATCGGGGTGGCGTCGGCCTTGGCGGGCGGCGGCGGGATGAGGCCCAGCTTGTCGTCCATCGGCTTCTTCAGGTCGGCCTGCAGCCAGGTGCCGGTGATCAGGTACGCGCCGTCGCCGCCGGCGAACTTCTTGGCGGCGTCGTCGTAGCCGAGCCCGTTGGCGCCCTTGGGCAGGTAGCCCTTCTTGACCCAGTCGGACAGGGTGGCGGCCGCGTCCTTGGTGTAGGCGTTGTCGAAGCCCTGGCCGCGGCCGAGGACCGTGTCACGTGCCTGCGCCCCGCCGAGCTGGTCCTGCAGCACGCCGAAGGTGTGGATCGCCGGGTACTTGTCCAGGTTGCCGAACTGGATCGGCAGCTCGCCCCTCTGCTTCAGCGTGCCGAGGCTCGCGGTGAAGTCCGCCCAGGTCTTCGGCGGCTTCACGCCGGCCTTCGCCAGGACGTCCTTGTTGTAGTAGATGCCGACGAACTCACCGGTCTGGGATATCCCGTAGAGCCGGCCGGTGCCGAAGCGTCGGCCGTCGGTCGAGACCCGGTTGAGGTTGAGCAGCGTGGTGGGGTAGCGGGTGTTCCAGTCGTAGATGCCCGCGTACGTGTCCAGCGGGGCGAGCAGCCCGGCCTGGACGAAGGACACCATGTCCGGGTAGCCCTGGTTCGCCTGCACCACGTCCGGCGGGTTGTTGCCGGATATCGCGAGCTTCAGGGTGGTCTTGAGGTCGGAGAAGCTCCGCGAGACCCGCTTGATGCGGACGTTCGGGTACTTCTTCTCGAACTCCTTGTTGAGCTGCTCGATCTCGCCGTTCGTACCTCCGCGGGTCTCCTGGTCCCACACGGTGAGCGTGACGTTGCCGGCGCGCGCCGGATCCGGCACGGCCGTGCTCCCGGCCCCGGCCGCCCCGCCCGCCTGCGACCCGTCGGTGCCCGGCACGCACCCGGCGGCCAGCAGGGTCAGGCCGGCGACGAGGGTGACCGGCAGCACGCTCCGCCTGGCGCGTCGTGTGCCGGTACGCGGCACCATCGCGCGAACTCCTCGCATTCCCACTCCTCGTCTCAATGGGGTCTCACTGGACGTCTCCGGGGACATGGTTGGGGACGTCTCATCGGGCTCACTCGTCCCGGAAACCGATGGTGGGCACCGCGCGCAGCCGCCGCCCTGGGACCTGCCCCGCGGGGGCCAGCTCGTCCAGGAAGGCGTAGCGCCGGGCCAGTTCGCCGGAGCCGTGCAGCCGGCGCACCGTCCGCCACCAGGCGGCCACCTCCGGCCAGCCCGGCGCGGCCAGCGAGCCGCCGAAGTGCTCCACGGACAGGGCGGCGGTCAGCGTCGAGGGAGTGCTCACCGGCGCGCCCTTCCTGATCGAAGCTGCGTGTTGACCGACACCTTGCACCGAGAGTCGTGTACATGCAAGAGGTTGATCAGACTCGTGCACAGTCGCTCATCTGGAGTAGATTGCGGGCATGTTGCGAGAGACGCGGCACCGCAGGCTGCTGACCATCCTGGGCGAGGAAGGCGTGCTTCCGGTCCGGGAGATCGCCAAGAGGCTCGGTGTGAGCGAGGCCACGGCCCGCCGTGACCTGACCGAGCTCGACGACGCCGGCCGGCTCACGCGCGTCTACGGCGGGGCTGTGGCCGCCCGCACCGACGACGAGCGACCCTTCGCCGAAGTGGCCGTGGACGACCTGCCGGCCAAGATCGCGATAGCCGCCCGGGCGGCCGAGCTGGTCGAGGACGGCGACACGCTCCTGCTGGACATCGGCACCACCACGCACCAGCTCGCCAGGCTGCTGCGCGGCCGCCCCGTCACCGTCGTCACCAGCAACCTCGCGGTGTACGAGGAGCTGCGCGACGACCCCGAGGTGCGGCTGATCCTGCTCGGCGGGGAGGTGCGCCGTAACTCCCTCTCCCTGGTGGGCTTCCTCACCGAGTCCAATCTGCGCGAGCTCTACGTCGGCCGGCTCTTCCTCGGCGCGAGCGGCGTGCTGCCCAGCGGCGGCGTGTTGGACAGCACGCACGTGGAGGTGCCCGTGAAGCGCGCCATGATCGCCGCCGCGCGGCAGGTCGTGCTGCTCGCGAGCGCCGACAAGTTCCCCGGCGAGACCGGTCTCGCCCGTATCTGCGGGGCGCCGGACATCGACGTCCTGATCACCAACGACACATCGGACCCAGCCACGCTCGCGGAGTTCCGCGAGGCCGGGACGGAGGTAATCACCGTATGAGGCTGACTCTGCTGGGTGGCGGGGGGTTCCGGGTACCGCTCGTGTACCGCGCGCTGCTGACGGACGACGGCGACGCGGCGGGCCGGTGCACCGAACTGGTGCTGTACGACACCGACCGGCGGCGCCTCGACGCGATCGCCGCGGTGCTGGCCGAGCAGGCCGCACAGCTCACCGGGCCGGGGACGGGCCGCCCGCCCGGCCCGGCCGTACGCACCACCACGGACCTCGACGACGCGCTGCGCGGCGCGGACTTCGTCTTCTCCGCGATCCGCGTCGGCGGCCTGCAGGGCCGCAGCCGCGACGAGCGCGCCGCCCTGGGCGAGGGCGTCCTCGGCCAGGAGACGGTCGGCGCGGGCGGCGTGCTGTACGGCCTGCGCACCGTGCCGGAGGCGGTGCGGATCGCCGAGCGGGTCGCGGCCGTCGCGCCGGACGCCTGGGTCATCAACTTCACCAACCCGGCGGGCATGGTCACCGAGGCCATGCAGCGCGTCCTCGGCGACCGCGTCATCGGCATCTGCGACTCGCCGGTCGGGCTGTGCCGGCGCGCCGCCCGCGCGGTGGGAGCCGACCCCGACCGCGCGGGCTACGACTACGTCGGGCTCAACCACCTCGGCTGGCTGCGCCGGGTCACCGTCGACGGCCACGACCGGCTGCCCGAACTGCTCGCCGACACCGCCGCGCTCGAGTCCTTCGAGGAGGGCAAGCTCTTCGGCGCGGATTGGCTGCGGACGCTGGGCGCGCTGCCCAACGAGTACCTGCACTACTACTACTTCAACCGCGAGGCGGTCGCCGCGCTGCGCCAGGCACCGGCCACCCGTGGGGAGTTCCTGCGCGACCAGCAGGACGCCTTCTACGCTCAGGCGGCCGCCGAGCCCGCCGGTGCGCTGGAGGTGTGGGAGCGTACGCGCCGGGAGCGCGAGGCGACGTACATGGCCGAGAGCCGGGAGAGCACGGGCGGCTGGGAGCGCGACGCCTGCGACCTCGAGGGCGGCGGCTACGACCGCGTCGCGCTGGCGCTGATGCGGGCCATCGCCCGCAACGAGCGCACGACGCTCATCCTCAACGTCCGCAACCGCACGGCCGTCCCGGGCCTGGACGCGGAGGCGGTCGTGGAGGTGCCCTGCCTGGTGGACGCCGCCGGCGCCGCCCCGCTCGCCACCGGCGCCGTGGCGCCCGACCAACTCGGGCTCATGCTGAGCGTCAAGGCGGTGGAGCGGGCGGTGATCGAGGCGGCGGCGAGCGGTGAACGCACTCCCGCGCTGCGGGCGCTGGCGCTGCATCCGCTGGTCGACTCGGTGTATACCGCCGATCGCATCCTGCAGACGGCATACCCGGCGTGGCCCGACCCGGGCTACGGCACGACCAACTCGGCCAGGCGCTCGGCCGGTTCGTGTTCCCCGTACGCGGGCACAGGGGGTCCGTGAGGGGCGGCCGGGCTCCGGGGTGGGGCCTCTGGGGCGGACTCGCCCCAGAGGCAAGGCGTATGCCGTCGCTCAGGGGGTGGGGTTGACGCCCGAGTGCCGGACGACGGGGCCGCTTTCCTCACTCGGGCCGTGACCCCGCGGTCGGGTCGTAGCGGCGTTCGCCGCAGACACCCCCCGGGCTGGTGCCGGACCGGGGGCAGCGCGCCTTCAACCCCGGTACTGAGGCGTGGCTGAAGACCGCCACGTGGATCACGGACTTCTGCGACACGAAGCGGCGCCACAGCACGGTCGGCGGGAAACCGGCTCACCTCCGCTCGCGCGGAGAGTCGGTCGTGCTCGTCGTCGAAGCACTGTCGCATGCGTCTGTACGCGACGTCAGCGTCCCGGGCTGTGCGAAGGTGCGCTCCCGGTGCCCCGGGTACGGGCAGTGGTCAGTCGATGCGGGCGCAGAGGTCGTCCGTTGTCCCATGCACCAGGTTCACGGACTTGTACCCGCCGGAGCTGATGTCCATCGTGTACACCCCGTCGATGATGTACAGGCCGCGCGGCAGGTTGCCCCCGCCCTCGCCGACGCCGGCCAGCACCGGGCCGTGCACGGCCCAGAACTGAGAGCCGTCGGTTCGGTGCTCGACCATGGCCGAGCCGCTCGCGTCGGCGTCGTAGAAGGCACCGGTCTGGGTGTTCGTGACCCGTACGACCAGATCACCCTTGTACACGACGCGCCTCGCGGTACCGTCGGGGTAGGTGTCCAGAACGAGTCTCATCACCTTGTCGATGACGGGTTCGCCGTGGATGGGGAAGTCGCACCGCAGCCCGGCCCCGATGTCCCACGGCGCGGAGGGTGCCGGATCCCACCCGGCGCCGGTGCCGGCACCGGCGGGCGCGGCCGACGCGGGCTGTACTCCCATGAGCACGGCGGCAAGCGCCAGTGGCGCGAGAACGGTTCGTCGCATGACTCTCCCTGGTCAGAGGGTTGAAAGGAAGGTTCCGCCGAAGAGGCGTACGCCAGTGTTTCCCCGGTCTCTGACCAAACCCTCACCACCACCGGCTTGGACTGCGGACGCTCGGTCCCACTAGGCTGCCGAGCGCCATGGAGTTCCAGTTACTCGGTCCGTTCGCCGCCCGCCACGAGGGACGACAGGTGCTGGCGGGCACCCGTCGCCAGGAGCGGAGTCTGCTGTCGGTCCTGCTGCTGCACGCGGGTCGCGCCGTGACGACCGAACGACTCATCGACCTGCTGTGGAACGGCGGTGCGCCTGCCTCTGCCCGCGGCACCATCCACACCTACATAGGTCGGTTGCGTGCCGCTCTCAAGCCGTACGGAGTACCGGTCGAAACCCGGCATGACGGCTACGCCATCGAGCAGGGCCCTCATACGATCGACGCGCAGGAGTTCACCTTCCTCGTCCGGCAGGCGGCCGATACCGGTGACCCCGCGGAGCAAGTCCGCCTCTACGACTGGGCACTGGGGCTGTGGCGGGGCCCGCTGCTGGCCGACGTGGCCGACGACCGGCTGCGCACCCGCCTCGGCGGTTCCCTCGACGAACTTCGCCTCTCCGCCATGGAGCGGCGAGCGGAGGTCCAGCTCACCATGGGTCTTCACGACCGCGTCGTAGCGGATCTGACACCGCTGGTCGAAGAGCATCCAGGCCGGGAACGGCTGGTCGCCGCACAGATGACCGCTCTCTACCGCGGCGGCCGCCAGGCCGATGCCCTCGAGTTGTACCGCAGCACGCACAAGGCGCTGGTAACCGAGTTCGGCATCGAACCAGGCGCAGAGCTGCAGACGCTGCACGATCGCATGCTGCATGGCGACCACCGGCTGGACCGGCCTCCCGGGCCCGTATACGCCGTGCGGGTCGGCGACCAATGGCTGCCGTGGAGCACGAGCGGGCATCCCGCACTGGAGTTCTGCAACACCTACGCGGGCTGGGGCGGGGACCGGCTGCCGGGATCGGAGTGGCTGCGCGGCTACGCCACTCTCGCTGTATGGGCCGGCCATATGGACCTGATCGAGGAGCGGTCGGCGACCCGGCTGCGTGAACAGGCGCTGCGGCACCCAGACGAGGCTGCCGCCGCGCTCGACGAGGCTCGGCAGTTCCGTACGAAGCTGTATGCCTGCCTGACCGATCCAAAGGACGCCCGTGCCTTCAAGGCGGTGGCCAACACCGTGGAGGACGCTGCCAGGCACTCAGTCTTCACCCGCGGCGAGGACGGTCTCGGAGGCTGGCAGCCCTCCCCGTCCGCCCGTTTACGGATGCCCGTCTGCGCGGTGGCCCGTAGCGCGGGCGAACTGCTCGCGGATCCACGGCGCTTCACGGTTCGCAGCTGCCCCAGTGAGGACTGCGGCTGGCTGTTCCTCGACACGAGCGGGCGACGGAGATGGTGCAGCCTGGCGACCTGTGGCGTCAAACGAACATCCAGCGAGCCCTGACGCAGGGACGCCCCTCACACCACACCTCCGCTCGCGCTTCCTGCGCACCGGCCACCGCTTCAGGCGCGTCGAGCCGCGTCGCAGGAAGGTCGCGGTCGAGGCGTACGGGGGTCTGTGCGGTGCGGCCGTCGCCGTGGTGCTGGTCGACCTGAGGGGTCGTGGTGACGCACTTTTCGTTCCGTACCGGATCCGGGTCCGGCCGACGGCTCAGGAACAGAAGTCGGCGATGGTGGTGGTGAGGATGTCAGTGAGGCGGTCCAGCGAGGCGAGGTCGATGTACTCGGTGGCCGCATGCGCGCCCGCGCCGTCGACGCCGAAGAGCAGGCAGGGGATGCCCGCACGGTCCAGGAGGGCGCAGTCGGTCCAGAAAGGCTCGGCGCGCACCACGGGCGGATGACCGAGGGCCCGCTCGGCGTGGCGGGTGAGGGTGCGCACGATCACGGCTTCGGGGTCGGCCTCGAAGGGCTCGCGGTGCAGGCCGCGGCTCAGTCGGTAGCGGAAGTCGGGGACCGTATCGGCGAGGCGGTCGAGGACGTCGGTCAGTTCCCGCTCGATACTGTCTGCGCTCTCGCCGGGAATGGTGCGTCGCTCCAGAGTGAGGCGGCAGCGCGCCGGGTAGGTGGAGGGCTCCTCGCCGCCGCGGATGACGGAGGCGTGCACGGTGCCGGTGCCCAGGAGTGGATGCGCCGGGCCCTGCGCGAGGCGCCGGCCCAGTTCCTCCAGGGCGACAAGGAAATGCCCGGCCTTGGCGATGGCGTCGACGCCGAGCTCGGGCCGCGAACCGTGGGCCGCGCGGCCCTCGATCTCCACGTCGAACCAAGCGAAGCCCTTGTGGGCGAGGGTGACTTCGAGGTGGCTGGGCTCGGTGACGATCGCTGCGTCGGCGGTGAAGAACTCCAGCACCTCCTCGGTGCCGGAGCTGCCGCACTCCTCGTCGGCGACACAGGCGACGATGACATCGCCGCGCAGCGGGCCGTGGGCGGTGGCGCGGGCGGCGGCGACCATCATGGCGGCGATGCCGCCCTTCATGTCGAAGGTGCCGCGGCCGTACATCCTGCCGTCGCGGATCTGCGGGTCGAGCGGGTCACCGTCGTAGTCGGCGAGGCCGACCGTGTCGAGGTGGCCGTTGAGCATGAGGGAACGGCCGCCGCCGGTGCCGTGGGCGATCGCGACGATCGAGGGCCGGCCGGGGCGCTTTTCCAGGTGGTGCACCTCGAAGCCGCGGGCGGCCAGCCATTCGCTGCAGAAGTCGGCGATGACGGTCTCGCCCGCCCCGCCGGGTACGAGGTCGGGGTTGACGGAGTCGATGGAGATCAGCCGGGCCAGCAGGCGGCCGGGGTCCGAGTCCCAGGGATCGGGAGCCGCTGGAGTCGAAGGGGTCTCGGGGAGCATGAGGGCCTTTCCGGAGTTCTGATCCCGGGGAGCGCCTGGTGGCTCTCCCCGGATCGGCTGTGGGATCCGCTCGGGCGTCTTGGTGTCTGCTGCTGGGGCTGTTGTCAGCCGCTGTGGGCAGTCAGATTGGCCAGGCGCAGGAGGGTGGTGCCCAGGACGTCGACGCCGTGGGCGCATGCCTCAGGGGTGGAGTACTCGCGGGGGTTGTGGCTGATGCCGTCGTACTCACCGCGGACGAAGATCATGGCGGTGGGGCAGAGCGCGGCGATCTCCTGTGCGTCGTGGCCGGCGCCGGAGAGCAGGGAGATGTACTCCAGGCCGTGGTCGTCGGCGGCCTGCGCGATGGTCTTCTGCACGCCCTCGTCGAAGGGGACGTAGGCGGTCTTGGCCATGCGCCGAGTGGTCAGCGACAGGCCCGGCCGACTGTTCTCCAGGCCGCGCAGGAAGGCGGCCAGTGCTTCCTCGGCTCGGGCCATCTGGGCGTCGTCGGGGTTGCGCAGGTCGACCGTCAGCTCGGCGCGGGCCGGGACGATGTGCGGCGAGCACGGCCGCGAGTCCGGCCACCGTCAGCGCGCCACAGACCAGCAGCCCGGTCGCGATCCCGCTCACGGTCCGCAGCCCGTCGTGGGCACCGGCCACGAGGGCGCGCCGGGTCACCACTGCCATGCCCGGGCCGGGCACGATGGTGAGCAGTCCGAGGACACCGAGCGCGGCCATGAAGTGGGTCAGCACGCTGCCGACATCCTCCTGAACGAACTGACGAACCGTTCGGCAGTGGGGTGGCGAAGGGGCGATGGCTCAACGCAGGGGTCTTTCAGGTGTCGCGTGTTCAGTGGCTGGTGGCGGCGTGCGGGTTGGCAGCCGTGCCCTCCGTGCTCAGCAGCACGACCGCCGAGGACGGTCCGAGCCCCAGTGCCGTACGGCGTTCCTCGGCGCCCACGCCGGTGAGCACCGCGCGCAGACCGGCGAGCGCCGCGGCGCCGCAGGGACCCGAGGAGACACCGAGAGCGGCGAGATCGCCGGCCGCGCGGGCGCTGTCGGCGTCCGCGACGGCGACAGCGGCGTCCAGCCCGCCGAGCAGGTAGGGCCAGGCGATGCTGGACGGGGTGCCGCAGTTCAGCCCGGCCATGGTCGTCTCCCCTGTTGTGACGCTGACGGGTTCGCCGCGGGTGAGGCTTTCCAGGACGCAGGCCGCGGCCTCCGGTTCCACCGCCAGCAGCGCCGGAGCCCGCCCGGCGGAGGGGCGGCTGCGGTAGTGGGTGACCACGGCCTGGGCCAAAGACCCCACACCCACCGGTATGGAGACGAGGTCAGGACCCTCGACGATTCCTTCGGCCGTCAACTGCTCGTCGATCTCGGCGCAGAGGGTGGAGTAACCCTCGACGATCCACCCGGGGATCTGCTCGTAGCCCGCCCAGGCGGTGTCCTGGACCAGGACCGCGTCCGGGGCTGCAGCCGCCTCGGCCGCCAGGCGCACGGCCTCGTCGTACGACCCTGAGACCTCGGTCACCTTCGCCTGTTCGGCGATGATGGCAGCCACTGCCTGCGGGTGTACGCCCTGCGGAACGAAGACGTCTGCGTGCTGTCCGAGCCGACGTGCCATGCGGGCCACCGCTCGGCCGTGGTTGCCGTCGGTGGCGGTGACCAGGGTGACCGGGCCCGGCTCCGTGCAGTTCCTGGCCCGCTCGGCAAGGGTGCGGTGGACCGCCCAGGACGCGCCCAGCGCCTTGAACGCGGGCAGCCCCAGACGACACGACTCGTCCTTGACGAAGACCCGGCCGACTCCGAACTCGGCTGCCAAAAAAGGGAGTTCGGTAAGTGGGGTGGACGCGTAGTCGGGCAGTGAGGAGTGGAAGCCGCGCACCTCGGGGGGTGCGGGTTCACAGCGCCAGGTGCGGGCGCCGGGCCGCGTGAACCGCTGCAGCGTACGGAGGGAGGAAGCGTTGTCAGACACACGTCCAGGGTCCGATGCGCTCCTACGATCGGTCTAGCGAATGTTTTCGACCTATACTCATCAAAGAAACCGACTATTCGTCCACCGGTCCGCGACGGTGGGGAGAGCGGGCTGCCCATGTTCGATCTGCACCGGCTGCGCCTGCTGCGCGAACTCAAGCACCGCGGCACGCTCGCGGCGGTCGCCGCCGCCCTGTCCTACGCCCCCTCCTCCGTCTCCCAGCAGCTCTCCCAGCTGGAAGCCGAAGTCGGCGTCCGGTTGCTGGAACCGGTCGGGCGGCGCGTGCGCCTGACCGAGCAGGCCGAGATCCTCGTCGCCCACACCGAGGCGGTCCTCGAACGCCTGGAGCGCGCGGAGGCGGAGATCGCCGCCTCGCTGACCGACCTGACCGGCACGCTACGCGTCGCCTCGTTCCAGACGGCAGCCCTGACTCTGGTTCCGGCCGCGCTCGGCCTGCTGCGGGACCTCCACCCGAACCTGCGCGTCCACCTCACGCACATGGAACCCGAAAAGGCCCTGCCCGCCCTGCAGGCCCGCGACTTCGACCTGGTCCTCGCCGAGGAATACCCGGGCAGCCCCAACCCGCGGCCCGCCGGACTCGAACAGGAAGACCTCCTCGACGACCCCCTGCACCTCGCCCTGCCGAAGCCGTCCGACAGCCCGGACGCCGACGGCCCGGTGGCGGCGCTGCGCTCAGTGGCGGATCACCCCTGGGTCATGGAACCCGAAGGCACAGCCGCACGCCACTGGGCCATGACCCTGTGCCGCAACGCCGGCTTCGAACCGGACGTCCGGTTCGAGACCACCGACCTCCTGCTCCACCTCCGCCTCGTCGAGCAGAACCACGCCGTCGCCGTCCTTCCCAACCTCGTGTGGAACGGACAACCCCCGACCCTCACCCTGCGGCAGCTTCCCCGCGGCCAGCGCACCCGTCGCCTCTTCACCGTCGTGCGCCGAGGCCGCAGCCGGCACCCCGCCATCGTGGCATGCCGCGATGCCCTCCAGCGCGCGGTGCACCTGCGCTCCTCTCAGACAGCGCAACGGCCGGGCAATGACCTGAGCGCGTCCTGACAGCCGGCCGGGCCCTCCGTGGCCGCGGGGAGTGACACGAAAACGAGTTGTGGGTAACTGACCTTGGAAGTGTGATGCGAGCGCCGGCACCACAACCGGTGCGCCGGCCGGGCCGAACCGGTCCAGCGCCGCACACGCGCCCGGGCCTCCCTCCAGCGCGGCGCTCGGCAGATCCGCACGCAGTCGCCGCTCCACGTCGGCGCCGGCCCGCAGTCGCAGCATGTGCAGCGCAACCAGATTGGCCGCGTCGCTCAGAGCAGTGCTGCCATGTGCGGCACGCCCTGGCACGCGGCCACCACCCCGCGCTGAGGAAACCACTCAGGTGTCCGTGACCGGATGTCCCTGTCGGTCAGGTACCCGCATTCCTCAGGGCTAAGATTTCTTCGGGTGCGCGCAGGTACGCAGCGCGCCTCGCGAGGGAACGAGCCGCGAGGGGATGACATGGCTCAGCGCAGGGCGGCGAAGCGACAGGACGCCGTAGCGGGGATCGTGGAGGACTGGGCCCGCGAACGGCCCGGCCTGGACACCTCGCCGCTGGAGGTGCTCGCCCGGCTGCACCGCGCCTACCTTCAGTACCAGTCCCGGCTCACCTCACAGATCGAACGGCACGGCCTGTCCGTGGCCGGCTTCGACGTACTGACGGCGCTGCGCCGCTCCGGCGCGCCGTACCGGCTCACCGCCGGACAGCTTGCGGCATCGGGCCTGATCTCCTCGGCGGGGGTCACACTCCGCCTCGACCGTCTCGAGAAGGACGGTCTGCTCGTCCGGGAGCGCGATGCCGACGACCGCCGCGTCGTCTACTCGCGGCTCACCGACGCCGGACTGCGAAAGGTCGACGAGGTGTTCGCCGAGCACCTGGAGAACGAACGGCGGATGCTCGGCGGGGTCTCCCCCGCCGAGCGCCGTCAGCTGGCCCGGTTGCTCTCCAAGTTGGAACGCTCCATCGTCGACTCCGACGAGTCCGAGGAGGAGGCGGCGGGCTGACCGCCGACCGGCCGCACCAGCGGCCACGTCCGGCACGCCGGCGTCACCAGCTGCGTCCCGGCCGGCAGACCGAACCCCTGATCAGGACGATCGTCAGCAGGCTCAGGACGCCGGCCACCGGCGCGCGGCGGCTGTGCCGGTCATGCGGCCGGGCCGGCGGACGCCTTCGACTGCTGCTTGGCCTGGGCCTGGTAGAGGCGGCGCAGGCGGACCACGCCGAGGTCGTGCTGATAGAGGTTCTCCTGCTGGTCGGCGTCGGCCGGCATGGCCTCCAGCATGACGCGGTCCTGCTCCAGCACCTGCCAGTGGCGTTCCTCGATGAGCGTCTTGTAGAGGAACCGCCAGGTGTCGCGCTGCCAGCCGGAGACGTCGCGGTAGCGCCAGAAGAAGACGCCGGTCCGCTCGGCGTCCACCGGGCAGGCCATGCCGACGATGCCGAAGGGGCCGCCCGGTCCGGCCGACGGCGGGTACGGGATGGAGAGGTCCACCCAGTCGACACCGGTGCGGCAAAGCTCGACCCAGTCGAAGTTGACACCGCGCTGGTCGGTCTTCTCGAAGAAGTAACCGCGGTCGGTCTCGCGGATGCGGAACTTGGCCTTGGTGTCGCCGTCGTACATCGTGTGCGACTCGTGGTGCAGGAAAGCGCCGTGCATCGGGTCGAGGAGGTTCTCCATGGCGAAGCGCCACGGGACGTTCCACTCCGCGTAGCAGAGGAAGCCGGAGATGCCGGGGTCGGTGAGTGGTTCGGGGAGGGTCAGGTCCACCGGCTCGGGGTGCTCCTCGTCGCCGAAGTAGGCGAGGATCGCGCCGCCGACCTCGCGGACGGGCGGGGAGGTGACGAGCTTCTTGCCCTCCAGGTTGCAGCCGGGCAGGCCGGGCACGGAGGTGACCGTGCCGGAGCCGTCGACCTCGACTCCGTGGTACCAGCAGGCTACGCGGTCGCCGACGTGCTTGCCGAGGGAGAGCGGGGCGCCGCGGTGCGGGCAGCGGTCGGCGAGCATCGACAGGGTGCCGTCGGCCTTGCGGAACAGCAGCCAGTTCTCGCCGAGCGCGGTGACCTTGCGCAGGCCACCCGGCCGGACGAAGTGGGAGGGGACCACGGGGTGCCACTGGTTGCGCAGGCCGTGGGCGTGGATGTGGGCTGCGGTGTCGTGCGTGGAGAGGGTCATGTCAGGCTCCCAGGCGGTGCATCTCGGCGCGGAAGGTCTCCTCGGTCCACGGCTCGCCGCCGGGGGTGTGGACCTTGCGGGCGTTGAGCCCGCTGACGACGTCGGCCAGCTCGTGGCCGTCGTGGGTGAAGATCTCTTCGAGGGTGCGGGCGAGCTTGAGCTCGTACGGAGTGGGCTCGTGGTCGCGGGTCTGGTGCGGTTCGAGGCAGGGCCAGGTGGTCGTGTCGGTGGTCATGGGCTCTCGCTCTCCGTACGGGTCACAGGTCCAGGACGAGGCGGTCGGAGGCGCAGCGTGAGACGCAGATCATCATCGTCTCGCCGGCGGCGTGCTCGGCCTCGCTGAGCAGGTGGTCGCGGTGGTCGGGGGTGCCGGCGAGGACGCGGGTCTCGCACGATCCGCAGATGCCGTCGCGGCAGGAGGAGTTCACGGTCAGGCCGGCGTTCTCGGCGGCTTCGAGGATGGAGGTGGCGGCGCCGACGCTCAGGGTCACACCCGAGGTGCGGCATTCGACTTCGAAGGCGGTTTCGTCTCCGTCGCGTTCGACGACGGGCGCGGCGAACCGTTCGAGCCTGAACCGACCGGCCGGGCAGGCCTCTTCGGCCGCCTTGAGCAGCGGCTCCGGTCCGCAGCAGTAGACCAGTGTGTCCGCCGGCAGGTCCCGCAGGGCGGCTGTCAGGTCGATGTTGCCCTGCTCGTCCTGCGGAACGAAGGTCACTTCGCCGCCGGTGAGCGCGGACAGCTCTGCGCCGAACGCCATGGTGGCGCGTGACCGGCCGCCGTGGACGAGACGGAAGGCCACCGCGTCGCGCTCGGCCTGGCGGGCCATCGCAAGGATCGGGGTGATGCCGATGCCGCCGGCGAGGAAGACGTAGAAGGCGGCGGGCTCCAGGGCGAAGTGGTTGCGCGGACCGGTCACATGGACCGTCTGGCCGGGGCGCAGCCTGGTGTGCACGTGACGTGAACCGCCGCGCGAGGACGGCTCGTCGAGGATGCCCAGGCGGTACGTCGTGGGATCGGCGTGGTCGCCGCACAGGCTGTACTGGCGGACGTACCCGCCCACGTGGAGATCGAGGTGGGCGCCGGGGGCCCAGGCGGGCAGCGGCTTGCCGTCGGGGTGGACCAGGTCGACGGAGAGGACGCCGTCCGCCTCCCAGGTCATCCGGCGGACGAGGAGGTCGAGTTCGTGCTCTTGGGCAGCGGTCATGGCGGTGGCCTCCCTACGCGGTGTGGATCTTGACGGGCGGGGTGAACGGGTTCTTCATCGGGCCGAGCGCGTCGAGGTCGACCTCGACGAGGGTCGGGCCGTCGGAGCCGAGGGCGGCCTCCAGGACGGGTGCGGCGTCCGCTTCCGTCGTGATCGGCGCGTAGGCGAGTGAGCAGGCGGCGGCGAGCCCCGCGAAGTCGGGTGTGAACAGGTCCACGCCCGAGCGGCGTTCGCCGTACTTGTCCTGCATGTTGCGCAGCACCCCGTATCCGCCGTCGTTGAAGACGACCAGCGTCAGGCGCGGGCGTTCCTGCGCGACGGTGAGGAGTTCGCCAAGGTGCACAGCGAGGCCGCCGTCTCCGGCGATGACCACGGTCGGCGCGTCCGGGCGGGCGAGCGCGGCGCCGATGCCCATGCCGAGGCCCTGGCCGATGCCTCCGCCGCGCGGGAAGACGTTGGCGCGCGGGTCGTGGATCGGCAGGAGCCGATTGCCCCAGGACGAGGAGGGGATGGTGACGTCGCGGGCGACGACCGCGCCGCGCGGCAGGGCGGCGGCCAGTGCGTCGCAGACGGCTGCCTGGGGGCCGATGCTGTCGTGGAGGGTGGCGCGTACGTCCTCGCGCACGGCGGTGATCCGGGCCGACCAGTCGGTGTCCGCCCGTACGGCGCTTCCGGTCAGCGCCGGCAGGACGGCGGCCGCGTCGCCGTGCAGGGCGTGGCGCGCCGGGTGGACCCGGCCGAGCGCGGCCTCGTCGATGTCGATCTGGATGTGCGCGCCGGGGAACTTCAGCCCATAGTCGGCGGTTTCGTTGGAGCGGAAGTGGGTGCCGACGGTGAGGAGCACGTCGGCGTCGGCCAGCAGGGCGCGGCCGGCCGGGGTGGTGGCGAAGTTGCCGATGACCAGCGGGTGGTCCTCGGGCACGCAGCCGCGGCCGGAGTTGGAGGTGAACAGGCCGGCGCCTGTGGCCTCGAGCAGCGCGAGCAGCTCCTCACGGGCGGTGTTGGCGCCGCCGCCCGCCCAGATCAGCGGACGCCGGGCGCGGGACAGCAGCTCGCGCGCGGCGGCGAGCGCGGCCGGGTCCGGCACCGGTGCCACGGCGCCCGTTGGCGCCTCACCCGTGTCCTGCTGGGCCGCGTACTGCAGGTCGATGGGCCATTCCACGCTCGCGGGACCTCCGGGCGCGGTGAGCGCGGCGGCCGACGCCTCGCGCAGGAGCCGTCCTGCGTCCCGTGCGGAGCCGACGGTGGCCGCGTACTTCGACACGGCCGTCAGCATGCCGAGCTGGTCCTTCGTCTCGTGGATGTATCCGCGTCCGCCGCCCAGGTACGCGGCCTCGATCTGGCCGGTGATGTGCAGGACGGCTGTGCCGGACGCCAGGGCCTCGATCAGCGAGCCGGCCGCGTTGCCCGCACCCGTACCGGTGGAGGTGAGGGCGCATCCGATCGACCCGCGCGCCCGCCCGTACCCGTCGGCGGCGTTGACGGCGGTGGCCTCGTGGCGTACCGGCACGAACCGCAGCTCGCGGTCGACCGCTTCGACGAGCGGAAGGTTGTGCACCGATACGATGCCGAAGACGGTGTCGATGCCGAGCGACTTCAGATGGGCGACGAGGAGGTCGCCTCCGTTGTCGTACTGCATGGAGAGGCTCCTCACAGAATGCCGCGGCCGACTCCGCCGCAGACGTCGATGCTGGTTCCGGTGATGTACGAGGCGCGCGGGGCGAGCAGCGTGACGATGGCGTACGCGACCTCCTCGGCGCGGCCGAGCCGCCCGAGCGCGATGCCCCGGTCGGCGGCCAGCTCGGCCTGCCACTCCTCGTACGTGAGCCCGCTGTCCGCGGCGGCGTGCCGGCGGGTCCACTGGCCGGTGTCGATCAGGCCGAGGCAGACGGAGTTGACTCGGATGCCCTCGGCGGCGAGTTCGTGGGCGAGGGACTTGGAGAGGTTGAGGATGCCCGCGCGGGCGGCGCTGGTGGTGATCAGGCGGGTCTCGGGCTGCTTGGCGAGAACCGCGTTGACGTTGACGACCGACGCGGCGTCCGAATCTCGCAGGTAACTCCTCGCCGCGGCCAGTGGGTTGAGGACGCTTGCGAACTTCAGCTCCAGTTCGTCGCGCCAGTCCTCGGCCGTCGTGTCGTCGAGGCGCTTCATACGGGACTGGCCCGCGTTGTTGACCAGGCCGTCGATCCTGCCGCCGAAGTGGGCGGCGGCGTCCTCGGTGAAGCGGCGTACGGCGTCGGCGTCGCGGACGTCGCATGTGCCGGTGAACAGCCGCTCGGGGCCGGCTCCGAGCCGGGCGGCGGCCGTGGCGAGGCGTTCGGTGTCGCGCCCGCAGGTGGCGACCCGGGCGCCCTCGCCGAGCAGGGCGCGGACCGTGGCCAGGCCGACGCCGGAACTGCCTCCGGTGACCAGTACCGTGCGGTCGGCGAGGCCGAGATCCATGACGTACTCCTTGCAGGTCGGGTGGTTCAGTGCATGGTGAAGCCGCCGTTGACGGCGATCACTTGGCCGGTGATGTAGCGGGACTCCTCGCCGAGCAGAAAGGAGACGAGGCCGGTGAGGTCCTCGGGCTGCTGGGGGCGGGAGATCGCCCGGTTCGCGGCGTAGAGCGCGTGCCGCTCGGGTGGGACGGTGTCGGTGGCCTCGACCTCGGTGAGGCCCGGGGCGGCCGCGTTGACGGTGATGCCCTGTTCGCCCAGCTCACGGGCCATCCCCCGGGTAAGGGAGATGACCGCGCCCTTGGAGGCGAGGTAGTGGGCGAGTCTCGGCGAGCCGTACAGGGCGGCGTCCGAGGCGATGTTGACGATGCGCCCCGGCCGGGTCATCAGCGGCAGCAGGTGCTTGGCCACCAGCCAGGGTCCGCGCGCGTTGACCGCCATGAGCCGGTCCCAGACTTCGATGTCGATGTCCTGGAACTCCTTGCCGCCTACACCGTTGGCGAGCGCCGCGTTGTTCACCAGGCCGTACACGGGACCGGAGGCGGCCAGCCCGTCCGCGAGCGCGGCGACCGACTCCGGGTCGGCGACGTCCAGCGACACGAACTCCGCTTCGCCGCCGGCCTCGCGGATCGCCCGCGCGGTCCGCCTCCCCCACGCGGCGTTCAGCTCGGCGACCACGACCCGGAACCCGTCCGCGGCCGCCCGGCGGGCCACGGCCTCCCCGAGGCCACGGCCCGCCCCCGTCACGACGACCGTGCGCCGGGCGGCCGGCTCAGTCACGGGTGATGCCGTACAGCGGCGAGTACTCCGGGTACGTCGGCACCTGGGGCTTCTGGGTGCCGATGATCACGCAGAACAGTGCGTCCGTGTCGCCCTCGTTCTTCAGCGAGCGGGTGACGCCCGCCGGCACCACGATCATGTCGCGGTAGCCCAGGGTCCGGTACTCGACCTCGTCGGGGCCGCGGTGGATGCCGACGCGGACCTGGCCCTCCAGGACGAAGAACGCCTCCTCGACGTCGTGGTGGGTGTGGGCCGGCCCCTCGGCGCCGGGCGGCAGCAGCATGTTGGAGAAGGTGAAGCCGCCGGAGGGGATGATCCGGTTGTCGTTCTCGTGGTTGCCCGTGGCGCCGGAGCCGACGTAGCGGATCTGCGCACGCTTGAACTGCGGGCCCGCCTTCTCCTGGAAGGACAGGGTGCCCCAGTCGGGGTCCCGGGAGTCCTTGGTGGCGATCAGGGAGTCGGTGTACTTGGCGAGGTCGCCGCCGTGGTCGTACTCGGTGGTGGTGAGAGGCATCAGGCTCAGCCCTTCCTACGGTTCGTCAGGTGGTCGGTGGCGATGTGCAGATGGGAGGCGAGCCAGGCGTTGACACGCTCGGGCTGCTCCTGGTTGGCCAGGTGACCGGCGTCCTTGACGATCACGTAGGCGGTCTTGTGCAGACCGCCGGCCAGTACCTGTGAGCTGTCGGGGCCGGTGATCCGGTCGTTGTCGCCGCACAGGACGAGGGTGGGCGCGGTGACGCGGTGCAGTTCACCGCGCAGATCGGTGCAGGCCATGGCCTCGGCCGCGTATCCGTAGCCGGGCAGGCGGATCGAGGCTGCCATGGTGGCGGTGACGCGCTCGACGAGGTCCGCGGGGGCGTCGGGGGACAGCAGGCGCGGGGCGCGGACGGCGGCGAAGGCGTCCGGGCCGAGCTTGGCCAGCTCGTCCGTGCGGGCGCGCATCCCGGCCGCGTTGCCGGGATCAGTTCCCGAGCCGGGCGTGGAGTCGAGGACCATCACCGACTCGACGAGGTCGGGGTGGCGCACGGCGAGCCGCAGTGCGATCACGCCGCCCCACGAGACGCCGAGGACGTGGGCGCCGCCACCGCGCGCGCGGATCACGTCCGCTGCGACGTCGGCGAAGTCGTCCATCGTCAGCGGGCGCTCCGGGTCGGCCGACTCGGCGTATCCGGGAGCGTCCCAGGCGATGGCCCGGTGCGTCCGGCTCAGTGCCGCGAGTTGCGGGGCGAAGGCCGCCGAGGACGATCCGATGCCGTGCAGGCACAGCACCAGCGGGCCGCTGTCGCCGGCCTCCTCCAAGTGGAGACCGGAGATGTCGTAGGCGGTCACAGGATCTGCCCCGTCCGCCCGGCGAGCGCGGCGAGCGAACGCAGCACCGCGTACGGGACGACCTGGCTCGTCGCCGGGTTGGCGGCGTCGGGCAAGTGCCGTACCTCGAAGCGGTAGGCGCCGTGCGCGCCGCTCGCCTCGATCACGTGCGAGGTGTGCCGGGCCGCCGGGTCCGCGAGGACCCGGACCCGCACCGCGTCCGGGTCCCCGACGGCGAGGGCGACGGACGCCGCGACGTTGGTCGACTTGGGGAACTTCGCCGGCACGTCTCGCGCGGTCCCCGTCATCACCTCGACCGGCTCGGTCGCCGACCGCATGCGCCCGAGCAACTTCTCGTCCATCCAGGGCTGTTCGAGGGTGGACGGCAGTTTCGTGGTGGTCAGCCGCACCTCGTCGAGGGGGCCCATGGCGCGTACGGCCTGCAGGAGGTCGAGCCCGCCGACCGCGCCGCCGGTGAAGTACACGCGGCCGGGCCCGGCGTGCAGGAGCCTCTTGGTCAGCTCCTCGTCCGTGAGGGCTCCGGTCGAGGCGACGAGCAGGTCCGGGCCGGCGGTGAGGATCGCCTCGCCCCACTCGCGCACGACGCCCTGCCCGGCGGCTTCGACGATCAGGTCGCAGTGTTCCAGGGCCTGTTCGACGGTGTACTGCGGGACCGGGGCGGAGTCGCCGAGGGGCCGGTTGTCGACCACGCACACCAGCTCGGCGCCCGGGATCTCGCCCGCGGTCAGCGCGCCGCCGACGACGCGGCCGATGGCGCCCCATCCGATCAGGCCGATGCGGCGCGGGGTGTTTGTGCTCATGCGGGGACTCCTTCGGCGTCGACGGGCGCAACGACGGGACTGCCGTCGGGCGTGCCCGCCATGTGGGCGCGGATCAGCTTGGACGGCGGCCCTGCCGTGCCCCACACGTCGGACAGTTCGGGGGTACGCCGCCACACCTTGCAGATCCAGGCGTCCTCGGCGACCTGGGCGACGTCCGAGGTGTACTCGCAGACGAGGCCGGTCGGGTCGGTGAAGTAGGAGAAGGTGTTGTTGCCGGGCCCGTGCCGGCCCGGACCCCACTCGGGGGTGACGCCGTGGTGCCGGAGCCGTCCGAGGCCGCGCATGAAGTGGTCGAGCGAGTTCATCTCGTAGGCCACGTGGTTGAGCGACACCCATGGTGCCTGGTTGAAGGCGATGCAGTGGTGGTCGGTGTTGCAGCGCAGGAACGCCATCTGGTGCTCGGACCAGTCCGAGACACGCATTCCCAGGACGTCCTGGTAGAAGGCCACGGACGCGTCGATGTCGGGCGTGTTGAGCACGGCGTGCGTGACGCCGACCGGCACGGCGGCGTCACGTCCGCGTGCCGCGACCGCCCAGGTGTGTGCGGACAGTTCGATGAGCCGCCCGTCGACGTCCTGGAACCGGAGGCCGTAGCCGCCGCCCACCTGGTCCAACGGCCCCGGCCCGGTGACCGGGGTGATGCCGCGCGCTTCGAGCCGGCGCGCCGCCTCGTCGATCTCGGCGGGGGTGGCCACGGCGAAGGAGAGCTGCCCGAGGC
The DNA here is from genome assembly GCF_042896465.1 of Streptomyces sp. NPDC001292. Lineage (NCBI taxonomy): Bacteria > Bacillati > Actinomycetota > Actinomycetes > Kitasatosporales > Streptomycetaceae > Streptomyces > Streptomyces sp. NPDC001292. Next base: position 262,993 of record NZ_JBIAXG010000004.1, on the reverse strand, counting down.
CGATCCGGTCGGCACGGGTGAGCTTCAGGGCGTGGTGCTCCTCGCCGGTGCCGCGCAGCCAGCTCGCGCTGTGCTCGGCCTCGACGACCTCCAGTCCCCACACCTCTTCGTAGAAGTCGGTGGCCTCGGCGAAGTTCGGGGTGAGCAGTTCGACGGAGCGCAGTGAGCGCAGCCGGGCGATCGGGGGGTGTGTCATGGTGGGGGCCTCCGGGGAGTGCGTCAGTTGGCCCAGGGCAGGGGGGTGGCCTCGGTGCCCCAGTACAGGGACTTCTGCCGCTGGTAGGCGCGGATGAGGTCGCGGCCCTTCTCCGTGCCGAGGCCGCTGTCCTTCATCCCGCCGAACGGGGTGGAGATGGAGAACTGCTTGTAGGTGTTGATCCAGACGGTTCCCGCCTCGATGCGCCGTGCCAGCCGCCAGGCCGCCCGGGCGTCGCGGGTCCAGATACCGCAGGCCAGCCCGTACACGCTGTCGTTGGCCTGCTGTACGAGGTGGTCCTCGTCCTCGTACGGCAGCGCGACGAGGACCGGGCCGAAGATCTCCTCCTGGCAGACCCGGGCGGAGTTCGGCAGCCCGTCGATGACGGTCGGCAGGTAGTAGGCGCCGTCCGCGTAGGCAGCGCCGTCCGGGACCGCGCCGCCGCACAGGATGCGCCCGCCCTCCGCGCGCGCGAGGTCCACATACGCGGCGACCGCGTCGCGGTGCCGGTGGTGGACGAGCGGGGCGACTCTGGTGTCCGGGTCGGTGCCCGGCCCGACCCGCAGTTTCCGTACCCGCTCGACGAGTTGACCGAGGAAGGAGTCGTACAGCGACCGGTGCACGAAGAGCCGCGATCCGGCGACGCAGGACTGCCCGCTGGAGGAGAAGATCCCGAACATCACGCCGGCGATGGCCTGTTCGACGTCGGCGTCCTCCCGGACGATCGTCGGTGACTTGCCGCCGAGTTCCAGTGAGGCCGGGACGAGCTTGTCGGCGGCGGCGCGCGCGATGGTCCGGCCGGTACCGGTGCCGCCCGTGAAGCCGATCCGCCGCACGAGCGGATGGGTGACGATCGCATCCCCGACGATGCTGCCCTTGCCCGGCAACACGGAGAGCAACGCGGTCGGCATCCCGGCCTCGGTGAGGGCCTGGTGGACCAGGCGCCCGAAGGCGAGCGAGACGAGCGGCGTCCACTCGGCGGGTTTGAGCAGCACCGCGTTCCCGCCGGCGAGGGCCGGTGCGACCTTCTGCGCGTCGGAGGCGATCGGTGAGTTCCACGGGTTGATCGCGCCGACCACACCGATCGGCTCGTACACGCTCATCGTGAGGTAGGGGCCGCGCGCGGGGGTGAGAAAGTCCTCGGCGGTCTCGAGCGCGGCGGCCGTGAAGCGGAAGGTGCCGGCGGCGCTCAGTGCCAGGGCGCGGGTCTCGGTGAGCGTCTTGCCGGTGTCGGCCGTCTGCAGTGCGGACAGCTCGCCGGCGTGCTCCTCGATCAGGTCGCCGATCCGATGCAGGAGGCGGGCGCGCCGATGGGGAAGCAGGTCGCGCCAGGCGGGCGCGGTCGCGGCGTCGGCGGCGGCGCGGGCCGCCTCGTCGACATCGGCGGGCGAGGCGGCGTGGATGGTGGTGATCAGGGTTCCGTCGGCCGGGTTCACCGTCTTGATCGGGCCGCCCGCGCCGCGCCTGAAGGTGCCCGCGATGAGGATCTCGTCGGCTGGGATGCGCGGCATGGCAGAACCTCCGGACAGGAGTGGTACGGGAACCTCCGCAGGCGGTCGGCTCATGGGCCTGAAGCCGCGACGGCGAAGTGCTGGAAATCTAAGGGCTTAAATATTCTGCCCGCAAGGGGGCGGCTCCACTATTTTTCTTCCAAGGTGACGACTAACCCTTGACGGCCCCCGACATACAGGCGGTACAACCTAAGCGCTAAGAGATTCAGCGCTTACTCAATTAGCCGGTGGCGAGATCCGCGCTGCCCGCCCCTGAGGCACTCCGACCCGACCCCGCCGTACCCTCCCGTCCCTGCCTGCCGCGCGTTCGCCGGGGCCGCCCAGCCCCGCCCCGCACGGCCCGAACCCTCCCGCGCGTATCCTGCTCGTCCCGTAACACTCCGCGCGGGAGCCGGAGGACCCCTCCATGACGATCGACGCCCCCCGCGCCGCCGCGGGCCGCCACCCGGACAGCGCGGCGCTCGCCGCCGCCATCGGCGCCCGCTTCGAACGCCTGCCCCTGTGCCGCTGGCACGTCACCGTCCGTCTCATCATCGGCGCGGTAACCTTCTTCGAGGCCTTCGACCAGCTGCTCATCGCCTATGCCCTGCCCGAACTGCGTACCGAATGGCAGCTCACCACCGCGAACACCACCGCGCTGATGACCGTCGGCTCGGTGGGCATGCTCGCCGGAGCACTCCTCTCCGGCCGCCTGGCCGACCGCCTCGGCCGGGTCAAGGTCATCGCGGCCTGCATCGCACTGTCCAGCCTCTGCAACCTGGCCCTCACCCTGTGCACCTCACCTGCCCCGTTCATGGCCGCCCGTTTCGTCCAGGGCCTGGCCATCGGCGGCGAGGTGCCGGTCGCGGCCACCTTCATCGCCGAGATCACCCGCACCCACCAGCGTGGCCGTTTCGTACTTCTGTACGAGCTGGTCTTCCCGGCGGGCCTGACGGCGGGCGCCCTGCTCGCCTCGTGGCTGGTTCCCCTGCTCGGCTGGCGCTGGATGTTCGGACTCGCGGCGATCCCGGGGGCGCTGTGCCTCCTCATCGCCCGGTACGTGCCCGAGTCGCCGCGCTGGCTCGCCGACCACGGACGCCACGAGCAGGCGCTCGAAACAATGACGTCGATCGAGGAGAGGGTAGAGAAGATCACCGGCGAGCCACTTCCCGAACCTCCGGCCGCGGCACCTGCCGCACAGGGGACCACCGGCCGGGGGGGCCTGCGTGAACTGCTCTCCGGCCGCTACCGCAGGCGCACGCTGGTCGTCGGCGTCCTGTGGTTCACCGGCTACTTCGCCAACTACGGCATCACATCCTGGCTTCCCACGATCTACGGCACCCGCTTCGGTCTGAGCCTCTCGGACTCGCTCGTGTACGCGACGGTGACCTCCTGCGCGGGCCTCGTCGGGTGCCTCGTCGTGGCCCTGACCGTGGACCGCGTCGGCCGCCGCCGCACCATCATGTGGTGCCTGGGCGCCGCCGCCGTCGCTCTGCTGCTCCTCGGCCTCTTCTCCGGCGGTTCGGCCACAGGCGTCCTGGTCTGGACATCGCTGGCGAGTGTCTTCCTCTTCGGCTCCAACATCTGCCTGTACCTGTACACCCCCGAGTTGTTCCCCACCCGCATGCGGGCCCTCGGCTCGAGCGTCGGCGGCGCCCTGAACCGCCTCGGCGTCATCCTCGGCCCGATCGTGGTCGGCGCGATCTACGCGGACGGTGCGCTCGGCACCGTCTTCGTGACCCTCGCGGCAGTGGCCCTCGCCGGATCACTCACGGCGGGGGCGGGCGCGGAGGAGACGAGCGGGCAACGGCTGGAGGACTTGGCGCCGTAGCTGAGCCACACGAAGCCCCTCCACCCCTCCGGCGCGGGCGTGGGTGACAAAGCCTGCTGCACCAGGCACGGACCCGCTCCGGTTCCTCTTCGCGCGGCACGCGCCGGGAAAGCCCGCTTCGACGGCCTCTCCCGGCGCAGCCCGCTGCCTCACCACCGGAATCGAGCCCTCGCTCGGACCGCAGGCCACGGCGTACGTGCGCCCCGACCCGCGCAAGACCTGACACCCCGCTCCCCGGGACGCCGGACCCGGATCCACCGCATACCGGAACAGCGTCGGCGTGCCCGACGATTCGACGTCCGCGCAGGAGCCCTCGCGCGGATTCGAGTCATGAATCAGTCAGTATCGAATCTCGATGAGGCGGCCCTCCACGTCCGGCTCGGGCACCATGGGAAGCCGCTCTGCGATCCCGAGCGCGATCCGGTGCGCCGACCAGGCGGCGGCAGCGGCGTCGAGTACATCGTCCACGACGACCCGATCAGCCTCTCCGAGTTCGTCCGGGAGCACGAGTCCGGCCTCGGCCAGCAGTGCGCGGCGCAGGTTTTGGCCGCGCCAGGTCTTCTTGGCGTACGCCAGTGGCACCCCGCCGGCCAAGGCATAGAAGGACACCTCGGGATGTACCTCGTGAATGCGCTCATCGGCAAGCCAGCACGCCCTAGCCTCGAGAAGTTTCGGTGCCAGCGCCCACGCCTGCTGGCTCAGCCGACTCCCGGTGAGCTCCTGGCACCGGTTTGCGGCTGCCGGATAATCAAGCTCCTGCCATGCGGGCCTTGGCGCGATGAGGAAAACGCTGCTGCGTCGCGTTCCCAGCAGCGCCTTGGCCGCGAGATCAGCGGCACGCCAGCCCTTCTCGCCAAGACCCAGCGGCATGTCCACCGCGATGGCCTCTACCGCACCGGCACGCTCGATCAGCGTATTGAGGGATACAGCCACCAGACTTCCCGCGTACGCGCCGTCCGTGAGCCGGATCCCCACCCACCCCTGCTTACCGCAGGCGTCGATCCCCAGGACGTCCATCCCATCCCCAGACCAACTCGGGCCGAAAGGCAGTGTCCCGTCCGCTGCCGGCAGCGGACGGGACGGCAGCTGTGACAGGCCGAACACGCTGAGAGTACCGTCCACCCGGCTGGATCAGCGACGGACCCGGCCCCGCCGCGGCACGGGACTCCCCTGCCGTTACCTGCACACCCATGTATCTGGTGCCTCCAGGCAACGTTTGCCCGTGAAGGAGCGGCGTCCGGTGCGTGCCGTGTCCGGCTCGGTGGTGTCCACCAGACAGCAGCACCCCTCCTCGCCACGCAGCCGCAAGCGTGCGATCGACTCGAGTGCGGCAGCGACCTGCGGCGCGAATCGATGCGGCACCAGTGGGTACGGGGGGTGGACAGGTAGGCGTCGAGGAAATGACGCCGCCGGAGCGAGAAGGTGCGATGTCACCCGAGGTGAGGACCCACGAATGGTCGCCGGCCTCCTTCCTCGCGGGGCGGCTGATCGAAGCGCTCCCGCGGATCCCGGTCCGCGATCTGAATACGTTGCGCAGGCAGTTCCCCGGCCAGGGCCCGGAGGAGATCGCCGACCATCTGGTCACCGGTGCGGTACGGGGCACCGAGGTGGTAGGAGCGGGCGTCGGGTCTGCTTCGGCGCTGCCCACGCCCCCGGCGATGCCCGCGGAACTGGCCGCGGGCGTCCTGGGGACGGCGGCCGTCGAATTCAAGCTCATCGCCGAACTGCACGAGGTGTACGGTCTGCGGGCTCCTGGCACCGCGCGACAGCGTGCCGCGCTGTATCTCGCGGAATGGACCGAGGGACGCGGCCTGAACGTTACGAAACCGGCCTCCGCCGTCAGTCTCATGCTCAGCGTCCGGCTGAGAAGGGAACTGCGCCGACGGCTCTTGAGCCTCACCGTCCGCCGGGTCCCCATGCTGATGCCCTTCATGGTCGGCGCGGTCATCGGCGCCTCGCTGAACCGCTACGACACCCAAAGGCTCGCCCAGCGCATTCGTGCGGACCTGCGCGCCCGTCAGGTGCCCTGGGAAGGCCCGCCCGCCTGAGCGGGAATCCCCGGTGCGCGCTCGGCCGCCCCGGTGGGTGCCAGTGCACGAACAGCCGGCCACAACTTCACGGTGAAAGGAACGGATGGCCATGGGTTCACCCATGAGATGGCCATGGGTGAACCCATGAGATGGAACGACAGATCCGCCACCGTGGCGATACGTCCTCCGTCCCTCGGGTCCCTGAGGCCCCCATGCACAGGACCGGGGCTCACTGCCCCCGTCCGCCCACCCTCCCCGAAAAGCGTCACCGCAATCTCTCAGCCGTGCCGGGTTCCCACCCGGCATGCGATGTGCGCCGGTACGGGGGTGCCGGCAGGCAGTGCTGGATCAGGGACGGGCTCGCCCCATACAGCGGTCAGCGGCAGGACCCCGGCCCACAGCTCGAGCCCCGCGTCGGGTCCGTCACCGTCCTCGGGTGCGCCGGTACGGATCTTGACGGAGGCTTCTTCCAGGGAGACGGCGAGCAGGGTGGTGGCGGCGAGTTCTTTGCGGTTCGGGCGGCGGGCGTAAGACCACTGGCCAGGAGCCGAATGCTCGGTGAGCCGGCGAAGTCCCGTCAGTTTTTCCTCGGGGTCGGTGACCTTGCGGGCGTCGCCGTGGATCACGGCGCTGCGGTAGTTCACACCATGCTCGAAGACGGACCGGGCGAGCACCAGCCCGTCGACGTGCGTGACGGTGACGCAGACGGGGATATCACCGGTCAGACTGCGGCTGGCCACGGACCCGTGCAGATACAGCCACTGCTCGTCCCGCCCGTACACCGTGGGTAGGACGAGTGGCCGCCCTTCGATCACCACCCCCAGGTGACAGACGAACCCGGCGTCCAGGACCGCCTCCAGATCGGTCCGCTCCAGGCTGGCCTGTTCACGTAGGCGGCGGTGCCGGGTGCGGTCGGTAACGGGGAGTCGGGGTGGGAGAGGTTTCGAGGCCATGCCCCCGAAGATAGCGATATCGCAAAGAACCGTCTAGATATCTTCCGATTTCATCGAGCATTAGACGCTGAACAACGAAATCCGTAGAAACTTGCCGCGCACAAGCTGGCGCGGATCAACTGCTCGGCCGTCTGAGGCACACCTGAGAAACATCTGATGCGCACCTGAGACACACCGCACATCGCGCCGCCGGTCGGCACGCTGACCGAGACACGGTCACTGCCGACCCGGCGGTCGCGTGCTTCTCAAGAGGTACCGGCGGCGCGATGGGCGCTGATCACCTCGACCGGCGTCGGCCCAGGCGGCGCCCGACTCCGACACTCCTCGGCGAAGGCAGCACGGAACTTCTACGTCGTCACATACACAGCCCCGGCACCGCCCCGCACCGACCACCTGCAAGCGTCTGGGACGCCACCTCGGCCGAGGCCCTCATCACACCGCCCGCTCGTACGACCCGCCAAAGCCCCCGCCAGGAGGACACGACCGGCGCAGCAACGGCACAAGAACAGCGACAAGAGGCTCTTGACGCGGATCAGCCGCACACGAAGGCACGCGCCGAGCGTGGCCAGGCCCACTCCCCCGGCCCGGAATCCACCACCTCCCGCCCGGGCAAAGCGTCATCCACCCCTCCGGCCAAACGAAGAATCCCTTCACCAACCAGACGACACCATCAACACCAACTGCCCACACGACCGCACCATGGAGGATGCCTGCGCGAGGAGTGCCGGGGACGGGGAAGCGTGGTCAACGACGACGGACGCCACGAGCTGTGTCCAAGTGCCGGATGTTCAAATGAAGCTGACAGGGCGTCGATTCATCCAGGGGCGGAAAGGCGCCGAACAGGAGATCGACACCCTCTGCCGTACTCCACCGGTTGCGCCTCCGACCCCCTCCCGTACCCCCGGAGTTGCGCGCCGGCGCCGCCGGATCCGCCGCGCGGTGGGCGCGCCACTCCCGTACCGCCCCTACCCTGACCGTATGGCCTTCGAACCCGCCCCTAGCCAGCGCGGCGAACCGCGGCTGCCGCACGGCCGGGCCGCCGACCTGGCGTTGGCCGGAGCCGTGTTCATCGTGGTGTGGCTGGGCTCCCTCCATTCGTTCTGGGACGAGAACGAACGGAGCGGCCCGGTGCTCGCACTGGCCGTGCTGCTCCTCGTCCTGGCCTGCGGGGTGCTGTACTTCCGCAGGCGCCACCCCGTCGCGGTGGGCTGGACGGTGCTCGTGCTCACCGGCACCTTCTACTCGCTGCGCTTCGACGGTCCCCTGATAATCGCCCTGATCGTCGCGCTGTACACCGTCGCCGCGACGGGCCGCATGCGCGCCGCCGTCGCGCTCGCCTCGGTCGTCGTGTTCGGCGTGGGCACGGTCAGCGTCCTGGGCAGCAAGGACCTGACCGGGCTCGCCGTCTTCCTGCTCTCCGGTTGGCTCGTCGCCGTCGTCGCGCTCGGATATGTCCGCTACAGCCGCCTCGCACGCGCCCACGAGGTCGAGCGGCGTGCCGCCACCGAGGAGCGGCTGCGCATCGCCCGCGAACTGCACGACGTCATCGGCCACCACATCTCGCTCATCAACGTTCAGGCGGGCGCCGCCCTGCACCGCCTGAGAAAGGACCCGGCGAGCGCCGGAGCTCAGGCCGAGGAGGCCCTGGCCGCCGTCAAGGACAGCAGCAAGGCGGCACTGCGCGAACTGCGCGCGACCCTCGGTGTGCTGCGCCAGGCCGACGAGGCGGCGCCGCTGGCACCCGCGGGCGGGCTGGACCGGCTGGGCGAACTGGTCCGGGCGGCGGAGCGGGCCGGGCTCGCCGTACGCACGCGGACCGAGGGCGTCAAGCGGCCGCTGTCCACCGAGGTGGACCTGGCGGCGTACCGCATCACGCAGGAGTCGCTGACCAACGTCGCCCGGCACGCCCACGCGACTGCGGTCACCGTACGGCTGCGCTATGGTGGCCGCGAACTCCTGGTGGAGGTCGCGGACGACGGGAACGGCACGGCAGCGCAGGACGGCGCCGGCGCCACGGGTCCCTCGACCGGCAGCGGCCTGCGCGGCATGCGCGAGCGCGCCCGCGCCCTGGGCGGTGAGCTCACCGCGGGGCCCCGGCCGGGCGGCGGATTCGCCGTGACAGCCCGGATTCCGTACGGTCCGTACGTTCCAGACCGCCCCGACGATCCGCAGGCGTCACGCGAGAACGGAGCAGGCAGACGACCATGATCAGGGTGCTGCTCGCCGACGACCAGCGACTCGTCCGCGCCGGTTTCCGCTCCATCCTGGAGGACGAGGACGACATCACGGTCGTCGGCGAGGCGGCCGACGGCGACGAGGCCGTCACCGCCTGCCGCGAACTGCGCCCCGACGTGGCCCTGCTGGACATCCGGATGCCCGGCTCCGACGGCATCGAGGCCGCCCGGCGGATCGCCGCCGACGAGCGGCTCGCGGGCGTCCGCGTCGTCATCCTGACCACCTTCGACCTGGACGACTACGTCTACGGCGCGCTGCGCGCCGGCGTCACCGGCTTCCTGCTCAAGGACACCGAGCCGGAGGAGCTGATCCACGCCGTCCGGGTGGCCGCCCGCGGCGACGCGCTGATCAGCCCGTCCGTCACCCGCCGGCTGATCGCCGAGTTCGCAGGCCGGATCAGGACACCGAAGCCCGGCCCCCGGCTCAACGCGCTCACCGAGCGGGAGCGGGAGGTCATGCAGCTGGTCGCGGCCGGCCTGAGCAACGACGAGATCGCCGCCCACCTGGTCCTCAGCCCCGCCACGGCGAAGACCCACGTCAGCCGCATCATGACCAAGCTGTGCGTGCGGGACCGGGCCCAACTGGTCGTGCTCGCCTACGAGTCCGGGCTGGTCCGCCCCGGCTGGCTGACCGACTGACCACAGCCGGACGACGCGGGACGGCCCGGCGAGCCCCGACTCCCACGGACGGGACAACCGAAGTAGTACGCGCCCCTCCGAACCCACAACCGCCGGGGTATGCGAGGTGTCCGCCCCGGGCGGACGTGCCCGGCCATACGCCCACCGCACGCTCGGCGCATGAACACATCACCCGCAAGCGGCGACGACATCGCCACCGACGCCCCTCCCACAACCGGGGTCCGCACGCCCCCGACGCCCGAGACCGCTGTCACCCCGGCGGCCCCCGGCCGCGGCGGGGTCTTCGCCCGCCTGGCCTTCTGGTCGCAGCGCCACCGCTGGGCCGCCCTGCTCCTCTGGGTGGCCGTGGTCGCCGTGATCGCCGCCGGCGCACGGGCGGCCGGCAGTACGTACCACAACGACTTCCTGCTGCCCGGCACCGACTCCCAGGCCGCCACCGATCTGTTGAAGAAGCATGGCTCGGCACAGGCCGGCGACAGCGTGCAGATCGTCTTCAAGGGCGAGACCGGGCTGCGGGGCGCCGGCATCCGGCCCCGCGTCGAGTCGATGCTGAACGAGGTCCGCGGCCTGCCGGGCGTCGCCACGGTCCGCAGCCCGTACGCGGACACGGCCGCCATGTCCCAGGATGGCACCATCGGATATGCCACTGTGACGCTGGCCGGCAAGGCGCAGGACGTACCGAAGCCGGACATCGTCAGGATCATCGACACAGCGAAGTCCGCAGAACGGTCCGGGGAGACCGGCCTGAGAGTGGAGCTCGGCGGTGCGGCGGTGCGCGCGGCGGAGGAGCAGCAGAGCGGGGCCGCCGAGGGCGCGGGACTGATCGCCGCGCTGGTGGTACTCGTGCTGCTCTTCGGCTCGGTGGCGGCCGCCGCGCTGCCCCTGGTCACAGCGCTGTTCGCGGTGGGCGGCGCGATCGGCCTGATCGTGCTGGCCTCGCACGTTTTCACGGTCGCCGACTTCACCCCGCCGGTGATGATGCTGGTCGGCCTCGCGGTCGGCGTCGACTACGCGCTGCTGATCTTCTACCGCTACCGCCACGAGATCACGGACGGCGCCGATGCGTCCACGGCCACGCGCCGGGCGCTGGACGCCGCCGGTCGTACCGTCTTCTTCGCCGGCTGCACCGTCATCATCGCGCTGCTCGGCCTGGTGGCCCTGGGACTGGGCGCGCTGCAGGGCGTGGCGCTCGCCGTCGCGCTGACCGTCCTCGTGACCATGGCGGCATCGCTCACCCTGCTGCCGGCGCTGCTGGCGGTGTTCGGCGGGCGCATCCGGCGCCAGGTGCTGCGGCACGCGGCCAAGGCGCAGGCCAAGGGGAGGGTGACGGGCCGCCGTTGGCGTGCCCTGGCCCGCGCCGTACAACACCGGCCGCTGCCAGCCCTGCTGGTCGCCACCGCGGCCCTGCTGGCCCTGTCCGCGCCTGCGCTCGGCATGCGCCTCGGCTTCGCCGACGCGGGCAACGACCCTGCCTCGTCCACCAGCCGGCAGGCCTACGACCTGCTGGCAGAGGGCTTCGGCCCCGGTTTCAACGGCCCGCTGATCGTCGTGGGCAAGGGCAACCAAGCGGCGGGCGCTCAGCTGCGCTCGGCCATCGCCGCAACCGACGGCGTGGCGGCAACGACCCCGCCGATCCCTTCCCCCGACGGCTCCCTGTCCACGGTCCTGGTGTTCCCCACGACCGCGCCACAGGACAAGGGCACCACCGACCTCGTCCACGAACTGCGCGACCACGTGCTGCCGCCGCTGGAGCAGCGCACCGGCGCGGACTTCCTGGTCGGCGGTTCGACGGCGGCCGCGCAGGACTTCGCCGACAGGGTCTCGGCCCGCATGGCACTTTTCATCGCCATCGTGGTGGGCCTGTCGTCACTCCTGCTGATGGCGGTCTTCAGGTCGCTCCTGATCCCCCTCAAGGCCGCCGTCCTGAACCTCTTGTCCATCTCCGCCGCCCTGGGCGTGATCACCCTGGTCTTCCAGCACGGCTGGTTCGGCGCGCAGCCGGGGCCGGTCGAGGCCTTCATCCCCGTGATGATCTTCGCAATCGTCTTCGGTCTCTCCATGGACTACGAGGTGTTCCTCGTCTCCCGCATCCACGAGGAGTGGGTACGCACCCGGGACCACTCCCACGCCGTCCGCGAAGGCCTGGCCGCGACCGGCAAGGTCATCACAGCGGCCGCCAGCATCATGATCGTCGTCTTCGCGGCCTTCATGCTCAGCCCCAGCCGCATGCTCCAGCAGTTCGGCCTGGGCCTGGCGACGGCCATTCTCCTGGACGCGCTGATCATCCGCTGCCTGATCGTCCCGGCCGCCATGCAGCTTTTCGGCACCCGGGCATGGTGGCTGCCGGCCCCGTTGTCCCGCCGCCTGCCGAGGCTGGCGCTGGAGGGCGATCACACCCTCTGACAGGGGGCCACAAGGGAGTCGCCCGGCAGGTGTGCGCGATCGCAAGGCACCGGAGCGCCCTCGAGGCGGAGCCGCGTGGGCGGCTCCGCAACGCGGGTACCACGAACTCGGCAGAGCGAATGACAACAGCACTGCCCGAGCGCCGCGCCTCGTCGACGGACGGAGTCACCGTGACGAGCCCACGCACCGCGACCGCGGGACCGGTCGCCCCCGGCGCGTCGGGCAGCACGATGAGGCTGAGGACGACATTTTTTCCTCGCGAGCCATCCGAATCCGACCCTGACACGTATCTGTAGTGAAGAGAGTTCCTCAATGAGGTTCAGGAGGATCCATGGCTATCTTCAGCAAACTCATGCCGGCACGAAGTGACGACTACCGCTCGACGAGGCACCGCAGCGGACACGGTTCGCACCATCACCACAGCGGACACCGTTCGCACCGCCACCACAGCGGACACCGTTCGCACCGCAGCGGACACCGCCGCAGCCGCCACTGACCGAACGAGTGCTGAGCGGGCCGGAGACTGGATGCCCCGGTCCGCTCCGCAGACCCCCGAGGTGCGCGTCTCATGGTGCATGTCCTGCGGCGTCTGCTGTCGGTGGAGGCTTCCGACGCCGTCGTGGCGGCCGCGCCCGCGATGGCGCCGCGTGAGGTGTTCCGGCGGTTCTGGCCCTATACGCGCGGCGGCCGGCGATGGCTCGTCCCCGTTCTCTTCTTCAGCCTGATCGGCCCGGCCGTTGACGCCTCGGAGATCTGGCTCTTCAAAACCGTCGTGGACGCTGTGCTCGTTCCCCGCGATCTGCGGCCGTTGCTCTGGATCGCACCGGTCTACCTGGGGCTCATCGTCTGCTCCGGGGTGCTGCGGTTCGCCGACGACGTGACGTCCACCTGGGTCGGCGAGCGCTTCCTGCTCTCTCTTCGCGCCGATGTGTTCCGGCACGTCCAGGGGCTGTCGCTGGGCTTCTTCGAACGCCGGCGGCTCGGGGACGTGCTGTCCCGCATCACGGGCGACGTCGACGCGGTCGAGACGTTCCTGCTCTCCGGGGTGGCGGACGCCCTCTACTACGTGGTCTGCCTGGGTGTCTACCTCGGCATGCTGCTCTACCTGCGGTGGGACCTGACCCTGCTCGCCCTCGCCATCGTGCCGCTGTTCTGGGCCGCCGCCCGGCACTTCTCACGGCTGATCAAGGCCGCGTCACGGGAGCGCAGGCGCCGAAGCGGCTCGCTCAGCGCGGTCGCCGAAGAGGCGCTCGGCAACGTCGCGCTGGTGCAGGCGTACAACCGGCAGGGGTGGGAGGAGCACCGGTTCGAGCGGGAGAACGTCGGCAAGTTCCGGGCGGCGATGGCCTCGACGCGGATCCGGGCCGTCTACTCGCCCGTCGTCGAGGTCATCGAGGTGTCCGGCGGCCTCGCCGTGATGGGCCTGGGCACCTGGAAGCTGGCCCAGGGACAGCTCACCCTGGGTGGACTGCTGGTCTTCCTCGCGCTGATCGGCAAGCTCTACAGCCCGGTCCGCGGCCTGGCCCGCCTCGGCAACACCTTCTACGCGGCCTCCGCCTCGGCCGAGCGGATCATCGAGTTGCTGGACCAGCGGCCGCAGGTCGTCGAGGCTCCAGGCGCCCGGCGGATCGGCCGCGCGCGGGGGGACGTGGAGTTCGACGGCGTCTGGTTCCGCTATCCCGGTGCCTCCTCGTGGGCGCTGTCGGACGTGTCCTTTCACGTGGCCTCGGGCGAGACGCTGGCGTTGGTCGGGGCGAGCGGGGCCGGCAAGTCGACGGTCGCCAAGCTCCAGTTGCGCTTCTACGACCCCGACCGGGGCGCGGTACTCCTCGACGGCACCGACCTGCGGGACCTGAGCCTGTCCGCGGTACGGGAGAACGTCGCGGTGGTGCTCCAGGAGACCCTTGTCTTCCACGGCACCGTGCGGGAGAACATCGCCTACGGCCTGCCGGACGCGACGGACGCCGAAGTCGTCGCGGCGGCGCGCGCGGCGGACGCTCACGAGTTCATCGAGCGGCTCTCGGAGGGCTATGACACGCTGGTCGGCCAGCGCGGCCGGACACTGTCCGGCGGACAGTGCCAACGCCTGGCGATCGCCCGGGCGATGATCAGGGACGCGCCCGTGCTGCTGCTGGACGAACCGACCACCGGGCTCGACGTCCGGTCGGGCCGACGGATCATGGACCCGCTGCGCCGGCTCATGGCCGGGCGGACCACCGTCGTCATCTCCCACAACCTGCTGACCGTCCGGGACGCCAGCCGCATCGTGGTACTCGACCACGGCCGGATCGCCGAGCAGGGCGCCCACGACGACCTGCTGTGCCGCGACGGCACATACGCCCGGCTGCACCGGCTCAGCGCGGGCGCGGTGCTGTCATGAGCGCCCCCGTCCCCTGGGCCCCGGGCACGAAACCGGCGCCGGGCTACGTGATCCTGGAGCATCTGGCGCGCACCGGCTGGCTCGACGTCTACGACGCCTGGAGCCAGGAACGCGAATGCCGGTGCGTGGTCAAGGTGGTGCGACCGGACCATCGCGGCGAGCAGCGGCTGGGCGAGCGGTTGCTGCGCGAGGGGCGGTGGCTGCGGGACTTCGCCCATCCGCACCTGGTCCGTGGCTACGAGACGTTCACGTCGCCCGAGCCGCTCGTCGTCCTGGAGACGCTGACCGGTGAGACCCTGTCCCACCTCGTACACCGGTTGCGGCGGCGGCCGGCCGCCGCCGATGTGGCGCTGCTCGGGGTGCAGATGTGTTCGGCGGTCCACTACCTCCACGGTCGGGGCCTGCTCCATCTGGATCTCAAGCCCGCCAACGTAGTGGTGGACCGCGGCCACGCCAAGGTACTGGACCTGAGTCTCGCCCGGCCTCCCGGGCCCGCGCCCGCGGGGCTGGGCACGTGCTGCTATCTCGCTCCGGAGCAGGCCCGGGGCGGGCCGCTCACGGCCGCCGCCGACGTGTGGGGCATCGGCATCACGCTGTTCGAAGCGGCCTGCGGGGAGGAGCCGGTCGCCTGCGGGGCGAGCACGGCCACGGCAGACGGCCACGACACCGATGACCGGTATTGGCAGCTCGAGGAGGCCGCCCCGCCGATCGGGTCCCGGCGGCGCCTCCCGCTCGCCCTCGCCGCCGCCGTCGACACCTGCCTGCGGGCCGATCCGTCGTCCCGGCCCACGGTCGCCGGACTGGCCTCCGCCCTCAAGGCGGCGCTGCCCGAGTGACGCTGCTGGGCCGGGGGCCCATACCTCCCGGGCCGGCACAGGGCGGTCTGCGGGTGAGCCATGGCGAGAACGGCGTCCGTCGGCGGACGCCGGAGAGCGTGTTCGAGTCGACCGGGGGCATCGCGGTGGCCGTTTCGGACGGGGAGGTCGCGGACGCGGACGGTCGTGCTGTCCGAGTACAACACCTCAACATACGAGCCCACTGGATTTAACCCCCTCGCCCGCCTCGGCGACGCGCCCGGAAACTGGCTGCCGTCGCCCCGGGACGCATCCGTGCCCCGGCGGTCCTGGGGGCGCAGGGCCTTCTCCGCAGTCCGGCACGGCACTGCTTCCCCGTTACTTCTGCCACCCGCGTAGATACCGTCCTCGGCCGTCGCGGAGGAGTCATCGCGGAGGAGTCATCGCACCGCTGGGTGCACTGGTGAGCAACTGGCCGATGATCTGCGCAGGCCGTGAAATGGCGTACCCGAGTGACCGGCTCGCCAGGCGATCTTCGGCAACCTTCCGCAGGATGGGTTCCGGTTGCCCGGCCGAAGCGACGGACGGCGGGCACTCTTCGTCGTGCGCGGCAGCCATGCCGCCCCGAGCTCAGGAGCACCATATGGGAGCGAAGACGGATGTGCTGATACCAGCACTTGAAGACGTCCGTGACGCCCACGCCGCAGTCATCGGCCGATTCCGGACGAATGCGACCATCACCCCGCCGGGCACCGACCGGCAAAGACTCGAAAGCCAAGCGATCGAGGCGGAGTACCACCTCGGGCGGATCGAGGCCCGGGTGCGCGAAATGCGCCCGCCCCGTGGGCTGATGTCGGCCTCCGGGCAGCTGATGGGGATGGTGACCCGCGGCGCCCTGCGGGTGAGCGTACTTCCGCTGGAGGCGGGGGTGTCGGCCGTGACGGAGATCCTGCGTGGTAGCAGGCCTGCCGATGAGCACCGGCTGCTGAGGGCCGCCGAGGACCAGTACACGGCCGCGGCCCGGGCCCTGGCGACCTGCCAGGCAGGCAAGGACATAGCCGAACGGCTCAACGACCAGGAGACCGCCGAGCTGCTCGCCGTACTCAGCCGGCAGAACGAGGTGCTGCTGGAGACCAGCGAGGAGAACCTCGCCCGACGGGCCAGGGCCGTGGCGGCGGCTACCGAAGCTCCCCGTCCGCCGCGGGGAGAAGCTGCTGAAGGCGGCAGCCTGCTGCAGGCGATCATGCGCAGGAGGCGCGCAGTCATGCCCACCACTACCCGTGTGGCCGAGAAGGTTCAGGGCGCGATGACCCGCGAGGAGGGCCTGCCCATCCCCCGCTTCAGCCAGCTCAGTGTCAGGGAAATCCAGCAGCGCTTGCGCGGCCTGTCCCAGACGGAGCTGACGACGATCGAGGGCTATGAACGCGCACACGCGCGCCGCCCCGAGATACTGAATGCCATCGAGCGTCTCCGCCAGGCCGAGCCCTGGGCCGGCTACGACGTGATGGACCCGGAACGCATCAAGATGCACCTGCACGACGTGTCCGACGACGTGGTCCGGCAGGTGCTGGAGTACGAACAACAGCACCAGCACCGCCAGCCGGTCATCTCCGCAGCCCGAACACGCATGCCCACGTAGCGCTGCGCTGCTGTGAGCCCTGGACGGTGAAGGTGTCCGGTACACGGTGCTGGTCGTGGTTTGGGGAACCCCTCCGGAGGCGAGGCGACGCCCGCCCATCCGTGCCGGGAACCAGTGGGCCGCACCGTACCGCGCTGTCAGCACTAACGGTGCGACGGACAGTCGCCGTCCTCGCCGAGGAGGGGGTGTCGATGGCCTACCGCACCTGCCGGCGCCGGGCCGAGGGCCCTGCCCTCCGACGGGCCGCCCACACCTCGCGGGCTCGCCGGCCGCCCGCAGAAGAGGACACCGCACCACGATCCCCCCGACCCGCACGCGGCCACCCGCCCGGACCCGGTTCTGCGCGACTTCCGGCCCGACCCGATCCCCTACCGACGAGGGCTGGCTCTACCTGGCCACCGTCATCGACATCGCCTCCCTGCGCGTGATCGGCTGGGCCACCGCAGACCATCTGCGCACCGAGTTGGTCGCCAAGGCGCTGCGGTCCGCCTGCCGCCGACACCGCCCCGCCGAGTCAGTGATCTTCCATTCGCGGCTGTCAGGACACCGACCATGAATTCGCCCTCCTGGCAGCCGAGCGGGATATCCGCTGTCGGCCGGCACCGGCCAGTTCGGAGTCGCGGCCGTGGGCCCGCCACCCGCCGCCGACGGGGATGCCTCCGACCTTCTTGACGTCCAGGTGGATCATGTGGCACGGGTAGCGGGCCACGATCCGCTTCGGCGGGCGCCGGTGGCGGACCCGTCCGGGTCGGGCAACTGGCGGTGGTTGATGCCCAGGTGCGCCGGCCACCGGCCCACGGTGCGTTCGCTGATCCGCACACCCTGATCCGTGAGTTCGAGCGCGCTCCCGCGGGCCGCGGTCGGACCACTTGCCGGCCCGCCGCAGTCGCTCGATCCTTCGACGACCTCGGGCGGGGTCCGGGTCAGTGAGGAGTCGGGACGCTCGGGCGGTCCCGCAGCCCGGCCTCACCGTACGTGTCGTACCGGTTCTTCCACTTGGACAGGCAAGCACGGGAGACACCCGGCCTCGGCGGCGACGTGCGCGATCGGGCGGCTGCGGCAGCGCTCCACGAGACTTCGGCGTCCCTCGATGTTCAAGGGGGCGTTCGCACGCGTCACCGGAGCACCTCGATGCTTCGGCCGTCCGCGATCACAGTGCGGAGGGGGAACGCGATGAGCAGCGCGACGGCGGTCACGATTCCGCTTGCCCACAGCGGCCCGAGGTTCCCGGCTGTGGTGCTGAGGGTGGTCGCGGCGACGAGTGGTCCAACGGCGGCGCCGACGTTGAGTGCCGCAGTCGCGTACGAGCCGGCCATGGTGGGGGCTTCTGCCGCCTCGTAGAGGACCCGCGTGATCAGCGTGCTGCCCAGCGCGAACGACAGCGCGCCCTGCACGAACACGAGGGCGAGCAGAGCGACCGGCTTGTCAGCCAGCATGGCCAGGGCCGGCCAGCCGATGAGCAGCAGCGGACCACCGACTGCGATGACCAGACCAGGACGCTGGTCGGACAGTCGGCCGGCGACGGTGACACCGACGAAGGAACCAGTACCGAAGAGCACCAGAACGGCAGAGATCCACAGCTCGCCCAGCCCGGCGGTGTCGGTCACAACGGGGGCGAGGAAGGTGAAGCTTCCGAACGTTGCCGCGTTCACCAGCGCGCCGAGCAGCATCACCAGGATCAATCGCGGCCCTGTGAGCTGGGCGAGCTCCGCCCGCAGGACTGGCCTGTCAGCCGCGTCGTTCTGCACCTGGCGCGCGGGGAGTCCGGTGAGGATGCCGATGGCTGCGGGCAGGCAGAGAACGGCGACAGCCCAGAACGTGGCCCGCCAGCCGAGCAACGTGCCGAGTACCGACCCACCAGGGACACCGGCGATCGTGGCCACCGTCGTGCCTGACAGCAGCACGGCCAGCGCACGTCCCTTCTTGTCGGGCGAGACCAGCGTGGTGGCAGTTGTCAGAGCGATGGCAAGGAACCCTGCGTTCGCGAGCGCGGCGACGACCCGAGTGGCGAACAGGACCGGGAAGCTCGTGGTGATGGCGCCCACGGCGTGAGTTACCGCGAAAGCGAGGATGAACCCGAGAAGGCTGGAGCGCCTGGACCAGTTGCGGGCGAGCGCGGCCACAAGGGGGGCGCCAATGATCATGCCGATCGCGAAGGCTGAGGTGAGCGCGCCTGCTGTCCCGACGGTGACGTCGAGATCTGAGGCGATGTCCGGCAACAGGCCGGCGAGCATGAACTCGGAGGTGCCCATGGCGAAGACCGCCATGGCAAGTAGGTACAGCGGGAGAGGCATCGAGTGGCTCCGAGGTGAGGAGAAGCACGAGAAGGTCGTCTCGTCACCGCGGCCAGCCCCAGGGGCACACTCGTCCGACCGCAGAACGCGGCGCGACGGCAGGGCTGGGAGCTCAGTGGTTCAGGGGGCTGACGGCGTGACCGAAAGCCCCCACCTTGTCTGACTCAGGACTCGACATGGCCCGCACGCTACCCGACCGATGCCCGTCGAGGCCCCTTGGGGCATGAAACTGGCGACCTCGCGTATTCGACTGTCGCGTATTCCTCCGTGCGTGCGGTGCCGTGGTGACCGTCTGTGGTCGTGCCGACAAGTTGGCGGACAGGGGAAGAGAGGCTGTCACCGCAGCTGTCCGGGCCCCGGGCAGGCGTTGGGCGAGGCAGCACCCCGCCAGTCCGAGTCTGTGATGCGCGGCTATACGCTCCAGTTACTTATCGGCGACGTTCATGCAGCAGGCGGAGGCGCGACAACTGGCGGGTTGAGGCGGGCGAAGCCTTCCTGGCGCTGGTAAGGGAAGTACGGGTAGGGCGCTGTCCTGGCGCTCGCCGCATCGAGTTTCGCCGTCTGGTCGGGCGTGAGCGTCCAGCCGACGGCACCGAGGTTCTGGCGAAGCTGGACCTCGTCGCGGGCGCCGATGATGACGGAGGAGACGGTCGGTCGCTGCAGCAGCCAGTTGATGGCGATCTGCGGAATGCTCTTGCCGGTCTCCTGCGCGATCTCGTCGAGGGCGTCGACCACGCGGTAGAGGTGTTCGTCCTCGACCGGCGGGCCGTAGTCCGCGGTGTGGTGCAGTCGGCTGTTGGCCGGTAGCGGCTGGCCGCGGCGGACTTTGCCGGTGAGCCGTCCCCAGCCGAGCGGGCTCCAGACGAGGGCTCCGAGGCCCTGATCGAGCCCGAGGGGCATCAGCTCCCATTCGTAGTCGCGGCCGATGAGGGAGTAGTAGACCTGATGTGCGACATAGCGCGGGTGGCCGTACTTCTCCGCGTTCGCGAGGGACTTCATCGCCTGCCAGCCGGAGAAGTTGGAGATGCCGAGGTAGCGGACCTTCCCTGCTCGTACGAGATCGTCGAGTGTGGACAGGACTTCCTCGATCGGCGTGCCGGCGTCAAAGGCGTGCAGCTGGAACAGGTCGATGTAGTCGGTGCCGAGCCGGCGCAGGGCGTCCTCGCATGCGGTGATCAGGCGGGAACGAGAGGAGCCCGCATCGCCTGGGCCGTCGCCCATCGGCAGGCTGGTCTTGGTGGACACGATCACCTGGTCCCTGCGGCCTTTGATCGCTTCGCCCAGCACCTCCTCGGAGGCGCCGCCGGAATAGACGTCGGCGGTGTCGAACATCGTGATCCCGGCGTCGAGGCAGATGTCCACGAGACGGCGTGCTTCTTGCGCATCGGTGTTGCCCCAGGCACCGAACAGCGGCCCTTGGCCGCCGAAGGTGCCGGCGCCGAAGCTCAGTGCGGGGACCTTGAGGCCGGATGCGCCCAGCCGCCTGTATTCCATGGCTGTTCCTCTCTCGTCGCCTGACTAGCTAATGGGATTGAAGTTCCGTTAGCGTGGTCTCAACATAACAGGCGTGAGTGATTAACGAAACTGGAGTCCCGTTATGAGGTTTGAGGGTGCGGATCCGGGGACCGTCCGTCCTGGCGGGCGCACGGCGCGGGTGCGGGCGGCGGTGCTGCAGGCGACTGGGGACGCCTTGGCGGAGCGGGGCTTCGCCCACCTGGACCTCGCCGACATCGCACGCCGTGCCGAGGTGGGCAAGACCACCGTCTACCGCCGCTGGGGAACGGTGACTAGCCTGGTGGCCGACCTGCTGACGGACATGGCCGAGCAGTCACTGCCACGTACCGAGGCCGGCTCGCTGCTCGGCGACCTCAAGGCCAACGCCCGGCTCGTGCAGCGCACCTTGGCCGACCCGCGGCAAGGAGCGCTGTTCAAGGCAGTGATCGCCGCCGCCACCTGCGAGGCGAAGACAGCCGAGGCCCTGCACCGCTTCTACGACATCCGCGTCAAGGAGTGGGCACCCTGCGTCCAGCAGGCCATCGACCGGGGCGAGGTGCCCGAGGGCACCGATGTCCACGAGGTGATCCGTGCTGTCTCCGCCCCCCTCTACTACCGCCTGTTGACCACCGGCGACCGCATCGACGAAGCCGCCGCAGACCAAGCCGCCGAGGCCACCGCGGCTGCGGCGCGTGCGGGAGCGTACCTGCGGGGCGACGAAGGTCGTGCGTGACCGGCTTCCCGCATCCGTCGCTGAGCTCGGGTCACCGTGCGTGATCCCCGGGGGCATAACGTTTCCAGGTTCCTCCGGCCTCTTCAGCGAGCCGGGCTGTGATTTCGTCGTTGTAGCCGAGCATCCGGGCGATCAGGATGGTGACGGTCGGCATGTGCTTGGACTGCATGGCCCAGCGGAGGAAGGAGTGGTGAGGCGCCGGGCGGTGTAGCCGCCTGCGTACCAGGTGTCGACGTCGGCCTGGGTGCAGTCGGCGAGAGCGCGTCCGCCACACGGGTCCGAACCCGCTGGTAGTCGCTCTCGGCCATGCCGCCCCCTCTTGATCACCGAACAGGTCGTCGTTCTTGCGAGTGACGCCGTCATCCTCGGTCTCGTAGTGGGAGTTGGCGCTGATGATCTGCGCTTCGGTCGTGGCGATCGGGCCGCCGGACGCGCCCTTGCCCATGTCGCGGTCGACCTTGACCCGGTCGTCCAGGGGGTTCCAGTCGGACGCGTCCTCGGCGTTGCCGGTGCAGTAGAACTGCTTGAAGCCGTCCATGTCGGTGCGCTTGTAGCCTTCACCGGGGAACCCGGAGTCGATGACGTCGGAGAAGTCCGACCCAGCGCCGAAGCGGTATCCCAGCGCGCCGACCGCGGCCGTCAGAGACGTGTACCCGGACGGAACCGCTACGTTGAACGCGGCCATGTCCGCGTCCGCAAAGTCGCCGTCGGCGGTCCACTGGGTGGGGGCAACCTTCTTCGTCGCCGTCCACTTACCCCACGGCGCGTCATTAGCTGGTCGTAGATGCCCACGCAGATCGAGGCGTTCACCTCGGTGCGGACCTTCGCACGCGAGCGCGTCCAGCGTGGTGAAGCCCGGCAGTTCACGACCGACCTCGACGACCTTCTCCAAGCACGAGGTTGATCAGGTCCGCCGGGCGGTTCTTCGAGACGGCCTCGCTCCGCATCACCGCCTCGGCGATCTTCCGGGCCTTCGCCTTGTCGTACGACAGGCCGTCCGCTGGCGTACGGCAGTGCGCCGCCGCTCCGCCGTACGGTTCGCGGCTCTCCGCGCGGTGCCCTCCGGCAGGTTCACCGCGCGGCGCATTGGCCTGCGTCACCAACGCCATGTCCCGCAACACCTGGAGTAGGGGGCCGTAGGGGCCATGACTCGATCCCCTCGGGGAAGCGAGCCTCCATCAGACCCGGAGCGATTCAGGCCACTGCCCGTTCACACGCCGCGGTACGCCCCAGGGGTTGTCGTCGCGCAGGGGTGGCGGGAGCAGTTGCCGCGGCCACGACTGGTAGGCGACCGGCCTGAGGAACCGCTCGATGGCGGCGGTGCCGACCGATGTGGTGGTGGGCGCGGTGGTGGCGGGGTACGGCCCGCCGTGTTGCATCGCATGTGTCACCGCCACGCCAGTGGGCCACTCGTTCCACAGCACTCGGCCGCTGCGGTCGGCCAACGTCGCGGTCAACGGGTCGAGTTCGTCTGCCTCGTCCGGCTCGGCGTGCAGGCTGGTGGTCAGCTGTCCGGGCAGGGCGGCGATCACGTCGGGCACGTCCTGCAGTCGTTCGTACATCACCACCAGGCCCAGCGGACCGAAGCATTCCTCGGCGGCCGCCTTCCGGTCGGCCGCGAACGCGGCCAAGTCCATCGCGAGCAGCCGTGGCCGCGACGACGCCGGGTCGTCCGGCCACACCAGCTTGCGGGCGCAGGGGCGCCCGGCCAGCCGCTCCGCGGTGTCGAGGTAGGCCTTGGCGATCCGCTCGTTGAGCATGGGTGCGGCCGGCACTTCGCGCAGCAGCCGCGCGATCTCGTCCAGGATGCCGTTGCCGGCCGGGACGAACAGCAGGCCGGGATTGGTGCAGAACTGGCCCGCCCCCAGCGTGAGCGACCCGACGTAGCCGTTGGCGATCTGCGCGCCGCGCGTCTTCGCCGCACGTGGCGTGACCACCACGGGATTGACGCTGCCCAGCTCGCCGTAGAACGGGATCGGCTCGGGGCGTTCGGCGGCGATCCGGGCGAGCGCCAGGCCGCCACGCTCCGATCCGGTGAAGGCGGCGGCGCGCAGGTTCGGGTGGCGCAGCGCGTCGACGCCGGCCTGTTCTCCTTCGACGAGGCCGAATACCCCGTCCGGGGCTCCGGCGCCGGCCAGCGCCTGATGGGTGATCGTGGCGGTCGAGCGGGACAGCTCGGGGTGGCCCGGGTGCGCTTTGACCACCACGGGGCATCCCGCGGCCCAGGCTGATGCCGTGTCACCACCGACCACGCCGAACGCGAAGGGGAAGTTGCTCGCCGCGAACACCAGCACCGCGCCGAGTGCGGTCCGGTACCGGCGCAGGTCGGGTCGAGGGCCGCTCGGCCACCGCGGATCCGGCCGGTCGATCCTGACGTCGAGGAAGTCCCCGGCCACCACCAGCTCGGCGAAGAGCCGCAGTTGGAATGTGGTGCGTGCCAGTTCCCCGTTCAGCCGTGCTGTTCCGAGCCGGGTCTCGGCATCGGCGAGCTCGACCAGGTGCGTGCGCTCGCCTTCCAGGGCGTCGGCGACGGCCGTCAGTGCGTGCGCCCGGGCGGCCGGCTCCGTGTCGGCCCATTCACGGGCGGCGCCGGCGGCCGCGGTCACTGCCCGGTCCGGTGTGATGGCGACCGTGCTCACGGGGTTGCTCCTTCCTGGTGACCGCTGGCCTGGTTCTCCGCCGAGTTCCGGAAGCCGAACAGGATGTAGACGATCAGGCCGAGGGCCATCCACACCGCGAAGCGCACCCAGGTCACCCAGTCCAGGTTGCTGATCAACCAGACCGAGAAGGCGATCCCGATGGCCGGGACCACGGGGACCAGCGGGGTGCGGAAGGCGCGGGGCAGATCGGGGCGGGTCCTGCGCATCACCACGACGGCGACGGCCACCACGATGAAGGCCATCAGGATGCCGATGTTGGTCAGATCGGCCGCCTCGCGGATGGGCAGGAACCCGGCGATGAACGCCGAGCCGACGCCGACCGGCCAGATCACCCGGGTGGGGACGTGCCGCTTGGGGTGGTTCTGTGCGAAGGACCGCGGCAGCAGACCGTCGCGGCTCATGGAGAACCAGACCCGGGTGACGGCGAGCATGTTGGCGAACGCAGAGGTGGTGATGCCGATGACGGCGCCGACGGCGACGACCATGCCAAGTCCGCCCAGTCCCACCGAGGCGAGCGCGCTGGAGAAGGGACTCTTGACGTCGATGTCCCGGTAGTTCTGCATGCCCAGCAGCACCAGGCAGACCAGCAGGTAGACGACCGCGGCGATGGCGAGGGAGATCACGATGGCCTTCGGCAGCACCTTCTTCGCCTCGGCGCTCTCCTCCGCCGCCGCGCTCATCGCGTCGTAGCCGTAGACGGCGAAGAAGGTGGTCGCGGCGCCGGTGAACGCGCCGCCGATACCGAAGGGCAGGAAGGGGCTGTAGTTGCCGGAGGAGATGTGGAAGGCGCCGGCGACGATCACCAGTGCGACGATGCCGAGCTTGACGGCCACCAGGACCGTCTCGAAGCGGGCCGACTCCTTGGTGCCACGGGAGAGCACGAAGGCCAGGAACACGCACAGCAGGGCGGCGAGCAGGTCGACTCTGTGACCCGATCCGGTGCCCGGTGCGCCGAGCATCCAGTGGGGCAGGTCGATACCGATCCGCTCCAGGATGTAGGAGAGGTAGCCGGACACGGCGATGGCCACCACGGCGACGATGGCCGTGTATTCCAGCAGCAGGTCCCAGCCGATCGCCCACCCGACGATCTCGCCGAGCGCGGCGTAGGAGTAGGTGTAGGCCGAGCCGGCCTTGGGGATGGTGCCGGCGAATTCCGCGTAGCACAGCGCTGCCGCGGCGCTGGCGATGATTGCGATGAGGAAGGAGATCATCACGCCGGGTCCGGCGTCCTCGTGGGCGACGACTCCGGCGAGTGAGAAGACGCCCGCGCCGACCAGGCCGCCGAGGCTGAGGGCGACCAGCTGCCAGAGTCCCATGGTCCGGCGGAGTCCGCCGGTGGTCTCCTCCTCGGAGGAGTCGACGGGCTTGAGGCGGAAGATTCCCTCCCGGGAGAACAGGCCCCCGCGGGGCGCCGTTCTGTCCCGGGGTATTACTTGAGTCGAACGGGACATGGGGTCCCTCCGGTGAATACGTACGGGGTGTGTGCGTGGGGGATGCGCCAGTGCCCCAAACCAGGCGACGATCGCCTCGTCGCGACGCTCCTTGACGGGCAGACGTCGCCTGCCGGGGCACTGGGAATTTGACGACAGGCCCTAAAGCACGAATCCGTGCGGGAAGGGGTCGCTCGGGTCGAGCAGGTAGTTCGCGGTGCCGGTGATCCAGGCGCGGCCGGAGAACTCGGGGACGACCGCGGGCAGACCGCCCACCTCGGCCGTGCCGACCAGGCGGCCGGTGAACCGGGTCCCGATGAACGACTCGTTGACGAACTCGGTGTGCAGCGGCAGTTCACCGCGTGCGTGCAGCTGCGCCATCCGCGCCGAGGTGCCCGTGCCGCACGGCGAGCGGTCGAACCAGCCGGGATGGATGGCCATGGCGTTGCGGGAGTGCCGGGCGGTGGAGTCAGGGGCCAGGAACTGTACGTGCTTGCAGCCCGCGATGAGCGGGTCGGCCGGGTGCTGCGGGCGGTTCTGCTCGTTGACCGCCCGCATGATCGACAGACCGGCGGCGAGAATCTCGTCCTTGCGGGCCCGGTCGAACGGCAGGCCGATCCGGTCGAGTTCGACGACGGCGTAGAAGTTGCCGCCGTAGGCCATGTCGTAGCGGACGTCCCCGAGGCCCGGCACCTTCACCGCCGCGTCCAGTTCGAGCGCGAAGGCCTCCACGTTGCGCAGGGTGACCTTCTCGGCGCGGCCGTCACGGACGGCCACCCGTGCCTCGACCAGCCCGGCGGGCGTGTCGAGGCGCACGATGGTCTCCGGTTCGGTGACGGGCACCATCCCGGTCTCCACCAGGACGGTTGCCACGCCGATGGTGCCGTGCCCGCACATCGGCAGGAACCCGCTGACCTCGATGTAGAGCACGCCCCAGTCGGCGTGCGGGCGGGTCGGCGGCTGGAGGACGGCGCCGCTCATCGCGGAGTGGCCGCGCGGTTCGTCGACCAGGAACCGGCGCAGCCCGTCCAGGTTCTCCACGGCGTGGCGGCGGCGCTCGGCCATGGTGTCGCCGGGGATCGGCCCGACGCCGCCGGTGACGACACGGGTGGGCATGCCCTCGGTGTGCGAGTCGACCGCGCTGATCGTACGGACGGACCGCATCAGGCGGCCTGCCGCTCGAGGGAGGCGATGGCGCGGGCCATGTCGGCCTGGACCTGCTCGCGCATCTGCGGCGGCAGCGGCCCGCGCGGCGGACGGCAGGGGCCTCCGAACCGGCCGACCTGCTCCATGCCGAGCTTGATGGCCTGGACGAACTCGGTGCGCGAGTCCCAGCGGAAGGCCGCGACCAGAGGTTCGTACAACGCGCGGGCCTCCGCCAGCTTCCCGGCGACGGCCAGGTCGTACAGGCGGGCGGACTCCGCCGGGAAGACGTTCGGGAAGCCTGCGAACCAGCCGGTGGCGCCCATCAGCAGGCTCTCCAGTACGACGTCGTCGGCGCCGCTGATCACTTCCAGGCCCGGCGCCTGCTCCTTGATCTCCAAAACGCGCCGGACGTCACCGGAGAACTCCTTCACCGCGACGACGTTGTCGATGTGGGCGATCTCGGCGAGCAGGTCGGGGGTCAGGTCGACCTTGGTGTCGATGGGGTTGTTGTAGACCATCACCGGCAGGCCGACGGAGGCCACGGCCTCGAAGTGCGCCAGGATCTCACCGCGGTTGGCGCGGTACATGGTCGGCGGCAGGCACAGCACGCCGTCGGCGCCGTCCTCGGCCGCCAGTTCGGCCCAGTGCCTGGCCTGGTGCGAGCCGGCGCCGTGCACACCGACGACCACGGTGCCAAAGTCGCCGACCGCGTCGATCGCCGTACGGGCCACCTTGCGGCGCTCCTCGTCGGTCAGGGAGGAGTACTCGCCCAGCGACCCGTTCGGACCGACGCCGTGGCAGCCGTTGTCCACCAGCCAGCGGCAGTGCTCGGCGTACCGGTCGTAGTCCACGGCCAGGCCGGCCGGGGCGGAGGCGTCCGCGTGGTAGGGCAGGGCGGTCGCCACCACGACGCCGCCGAGAGAGAGGTCCTGCTTCCTGGTGTCGCTCATGAACTCTGCTCCTTCTTCGCGCAGGGGTGTGCTGATGGGGTCTGGAGCCGTCAACGGGGTCGGGGGGCGGGGCGCTCGGGTGAGGGTTCGGGGGCGGCGGCCAGTTCGCCGAGCCGGATGGGCTGGGCGATCGGCCGGTGGTGAGGGCCGGCCGCCGGCAGGCCCTCGGCAGGGCGTTCCGCGGGCCGGCCGGTGAGCCTGGTGCTGAGCTCGGCGACCGTGGGACCGCAGATGCGGGCCTGGCAGGGGCCGAGGCCGGCTCGGGACTCCAGCTTGGTGACTCGCGCGGCAGCGCTCGCCTCGTCGGTGAGGGCCCGGCAGAGCGAGGCGTAATCGGCTTCCTCGCAGCGGCAGATGACGGTCTCGGGACGCAGCCAGCGGGGCCAGGCCTCGCCGATGGGGTGCGCCCTGGCCAGCCGTGCGGCGAAGGCGCGGCCCTGGTCCCGGCCGCGTCGCAGCGGGCGCAGGGCGGGCGCTGCCGGGTCGCCGCCGCCGGCGAGCCATCCGGCGAGCGCGCCCTCCGACCGTGCGGCCGGGGCGCCCGCGACACCGGTGATCTCCCCGGCGGCGTAGACGCCCGGGCAGCTGGTGCGCTGATCGTCGTCGACGTCCACGAAGTCACCACCCGGTGTGCGGCGCAGCGCGCAGCCGGCGGCCAGCGGCAGCTCCAGCTGGGGGCTGAAGCCGTGGGCGACACACACCGCGTCGACCGCGGTCGTACGCTCGCTGCCCGGCACCACCGACCAGTCGGCGTGCAGCCTTGCGGTGACGACTTCCTCCACCCTGCCCTTGCCGCGTGCCTCGATGACGGTGCGGCCCATCCGGTAGGGCACCCGGTGGCGGATCAGCAAGGCGGTGTACTCGGCGAGTTCACCGGTCTTGTGAGCCTGCGCCGCCAACTGCCAGGGGCGCTGCGACCAGCCGCGGGCGAGGGTGCCCGGTGTGTTGGCCTCCAGCACCTCCAGGACGCGGGAGCCGGCCTCGAGCAGCGAGGCGGCCACCGGGAGCAGGAACGGTCCTGTGCCGGCGACCACCACGCGGTCGCCGACGACGACCCGCTCGCCCTTGGCGAGCGCCTGTGCGGCGCCGGCGGTGAAGACGCCGGGCAGTTCCCAGCCGGGAAACGGCAGGACGCGGTCGTGTGCGCCCGCGGCGAGGACCAGCGCATCCGGGTCGACCGTGGCACGGTGCCGCCCACCGCCGTCGGCCGGGCCGCGCAGCACGTGCACCCGGGGCACTCCCGGCCGTGCCGCGTCCAGCCGCTCCAGCGCCCACACCGAGGTCTGGGACCACCAGGTGCACCGCGGATGGGCGAGCACTCGGCGGCGACGCCGGTCGAAGGCACGCCAGCCGTGCTGGAGCCGCTCGGGGCGGGCGGCGTCGTAGGCCTCGGGCAGCATCCGGTGGTACTGGCCGCCGGGCTGGTCGGCCGAGTCGATCAGCGTCACCCGGGCGCCGGCGCCGAGCGCGGCATCCGCCGCGGCGAGACCCGCGGGTCCCGCGCCGACCACGACGACATGACGGTCCGTCACCTTTCCTCCTCCCCCAATGCGCCGGGGTGCTGCCGGCACTCCGGACCCGCGCCCCGGCCGGTCTCCGGCTCGCGGGTCTGGATGGTCACCACGTCGCCGTCCCGGGCCCGGCGGCGGCAGGCTCGGACATCGCGCTCCTCGCCCACGGTGACCAGGCAGTCGAAGCAGACGCCGATGCCGCAGAACACTCCGCGGGGTGCGCCGGAGCGCTGCCGGCGCCAGGCCAGGCGGTCGTCGGCCAGCAGGACGCCCGCGATGGTCTGGCCCACGATGCCGTCGACGGGTTCGCCGTCGACGGTGATCCGCAGCGGCCTGTCCTGCCGCCCGACGGCGTCGGAATCGGCGCGGACACGTCTGGGACTCATGCCGTCTCCTCACTCGTGGTGGGTGCGCTCCCGCCCAGTACGGCCGGGCGGTCCACCCGGAAGGGGGTCGTGTCCATGTCGGCCGGCTGACCGAGCATCAGGGCGCGCAGCAGCCGTGCGCTGCCCACCGACAGACCGATTCCGGCGCCCTCGTGGCCGCCGACGTGCCAGAGGCCGGTCAGACGAGGATCGGCCCCGATGACCGGCAGATGGTCGGGGACGTAGGGGCGGAATCCGCCGTAGGCGCGCATCACTGGGACCCCGGCCAGTGCCGGAAACAGCCGCAGCGCCTTGGCGGCGATGGCCGACAACACTTCGGGGCGCAGCCGGTCGTCGAATCCGACCCGGCGGCGCGAGGACCCGATGAGCACGCTGCCGCCGCGCGTGGACTCCACCACCGCCGAGGTCTGCAGATCCTCGGCGCTGCTGCCCACGGCTCCCACGTAGTCGGCGTCGTAGACCTTGTGGAAGACCGTCGGCGGCAGCGGCGTGGTCACCAGCACGTCACCGCGCCGTGGCCGAATGTCGACGGGTGCACCGAGACGGGCGGCCAGTTCGCCGGACCAGGGGCCGGCGGCGTTGACGAACCGGTCGGCCTCCAGCACACCGGTCGAGGTGCGGACCGCGGTGATCCGGTCACCGTGGGTGACCGCGCCGAGCACCTCGCAGCCCGTCCGAAGAGTCGCGCCGGCCGCGAGTGCGTCACCGAGCAGGGCGGCTGCCGCGGCGGCCGGCTGCACCTGGGCGTCCTCGGGGTAGTACAGGGCAGCCGTGTGCCGACGGGTGACGTACGGCTCGGCCTTGGCGAGGGCGTCGGCGTCGAGGGCTTCGGTGTGCACACCCGCCGCCTGCTGGCGGGCCGCGAAGCGGGTCAGTTCGCGGGCTCCGGCGTCGGTGGTCGCCACGACGATGCCGCCCTTGGGCTCCCACTCCACCGCCTGCGCCGCCCGGGCGGACCGCTCGGCGATCTCTGCGAGCACCTGCGGCCACAGCCGCCGGGACAGCTGGGCGAGTTCCAGCTCCGGTCCGGGTCCCTTGTCGGAGACCAGCACGTTGCCCTCGCCGTGCGCGGTCGTCGCGGAGGCCGCGGCACCGCGCTCGACGACGGTGACGTCCAGTCCGGCCAGGGCCAGTTCACGAGCGCAGGCACAGCCGACGATCCCGGCACCCAGGACCACCACCCGCGTTCCGTACATCGAACCCTCCTCGTTCGTTAAACCGAACGCGGGAAAACGTATGACCGGGCAGGAGGTGTGTCAACGGTCACGGCCGGAGGAATTTCCGCGACCTTTCTCGCGGCCGCGGCTACCCCTCCGCCGGGCCGGGACCGCCGAGTGCCGGGTCCGACAGATGCAGCCGCTGATCCGCTCGGTACTGCAGCAGCAGAACCGAGCGCACCTCGCCGTCGAGCGCCGTGTAACTGTGCGGCCGCGCGGCGTCGAAGCGCACGTAGTCGCCCGGGCCCAGCTCCACCTCGTGCTCCTCCACCCGCACACCCAGGCGGCCGGCCTGCACGATGGTGTGCTCAGTGCCCACATGACCCAGTGACTCCTGCCTGCGTCCGGCCCGCACCCGCTGGTCGAAGACTTCGACGACGGCATCGCCCGACTCGATCCGCTGCAGTGGGCGCAGATCGACACCCTCGCCGCTGAGCACCTCCGTCTCCGCCGCGCGCACGACCGTCAGCTCCCCGGCGGGCCGGGCGTCCAGCAGGTCCGAGATCGGCACCTCGAGCACCCGCGAGAGGCTGAACACCGTCTCGATGGTGGGGTTGCCGGTTCCGGACTCCAGCTGTGACAGCGTCGCCTTGCCGATCTTCGAACGCCTGGACAGCTCGGAGATCGACAGCCCCCGCTCGGTCCTCGCCCGTCTCAGATTGGTCGCCAGCATGCCCCGGACGGAACCTTCGGAGACGCTCACATTCTCCCCCTTACTTTCCTACTGCGTTCGGTATAGCGTACGGACGTTCCGCAGATGCGTTCACTATTCCGACCAGGATCGGGGTTCACCCTGCGGCACCGCAAGAAGGTTCCTCCGCGACGGGGAGCGGCTGCCCTCCAGCCAGGCCCGCAGGGTGCGGTCGGTGACGGTCAGGCCGGCCTCGCGCGCCCTGCCGTGGGCGTGCTCGGTGCGGGTGTGGTGCTGCAGGCGGACGAGCAGGCCTCGCCGGGCGGTGACGGAGGTGGCGATGGTCTCCGCCGCCCCGCCGTACACCTCCGCCTGGCAGCCCGTCGATGCCGCCGGCGACGCCCGGGTCCAGGGCAGCGCAGACCGGCTCACCGTCGCCGCGCACAGCAGCGGCGCGGTGACGGTACACATCGAGCAGCCCGACGGAGTCCCCCAGGGCACCCTGTTCGGGGGCTGGGTGGAGTTCACCCCGATCGGCGCGGCCGCCCCGGAGATCCGGGTGCCCTACCCGGGCATGGCGGGTGACGGTCTCCGCGATCAACCCCGTCTTCTCCGCGATCAACACCACGCTGGACGATCCAACACTGCGCCCCGGCTACTTCAGCTTCGGCCGGAGCGTGCCGATCACCGTCGACCTCACCGACGCGAGCACCGCCAACGACGAGGCACGGGTGATGCTGTCGCACGGCTTCCCTCTGCTTGAGCGAATGCGCCTCCAGGTCCTCGACGCGCGCGGAACGTCTACCGGGCGCTGATCACGCGGCTCGCCGCCACCCCCGACGAAGTGGCGGAGGCGGCAGCCGTACCGGGTCCGCAGATCGTGGCCGTGCTGGACTCGCTGCGACCGCGGTCTGGTGGGCCGGCAGGGTGACGGCAGCTACACTCCCGCGCCGCCCACAGTCGCGCTCGGCGCAGAGCTGGCCGCGCACCGCGAACGCCAGCGTTGTACGCGGTGGTGGCGCAGAGGTAGGGGTCAGGTTGGTGCGGCAGCGGTGCGATGAACATGGGGTTGATCAGCCGGTGGCCGTCGGCGTCGTCGTAGGCGCGGCCACCACCTCGACAGCCGGGCGCCTTGCGACGCCCGGCCGCCGAGGTGGTGGCCGGAAGATGAAAGGGGACTACAGCGGCGTGACGTACGCGCCCGAGATCCCACCGTCGACGAGGAAGTCGGTGGCGTTGACGAAGGACGAGTCGTCGCTCGCGAGGAACGCGACCGCGGCCGCGATCTCGTAGGCCTCCGCGAACCGCCCGACCGGGATGTGCACGAGGCGTCGCGCCGCCCGCTCCGGGTCCTTCGCGAACAGCTCCTGGAGAAGAGGGGTGTTGACGGGCCCCGGGCAGAGCGCGTTGACGCGGATACCCTCGCGGGCGAACTGCACGCCAAGCTCGCGCGACATGGCGAGCACGCCGCCCTTGGACGCGGTGTAGGAGATCTGCGAGGTGGCGGCGCCCATGACGGCCACGAACGACGCGGTGTTGATGATGGAACCGCGGCCCTGACGCTGCATATAGGGGATGGCGGCCTTGCAGCACAGGTACACCGAGGTCAGGTTGGTCTCCTGGACCCGCTTCCAGGCGTCCAGGCCGGTCTCCAGGATCGAGTCGTCGTCCGGCGGCGAGATGCCCGCGTTGTTGAAGGCGATGTCGACGGAGCCGTAGGTGTCGAACGCGGTCTTGAACAGCGCCTCGACCTGCTCGGCGTCGGTCACGTCCACCTTCACGAAGGTGCCCCCGACCTCCTCGGCGGCGGCCTTGCCCGCGCTGTCGTCGATGTCGCCGCAGACGACGTTCGCGCCCTCGGAGGCGAGGCGGCGCGCGGTGGCGAGGCCGATGCCGCTGCCCGCGCCGGTGATGACGGCGGTTCGGCCGACGAGGCGGCGGCAGACGTTGCTGGTGTCGGTCATGAGTGCTAACCCTCCGTGCTGTCCGTGCTGGTGGAAACGTTGCTGATGAAGACGTTCTTGGTCTCGGTGAAAGCGGCGAGGGCGTCCGGGCCGAGTTCGCGGCCGAGCCCCGACTGCTTGTAGCCGCCGAACGGGGTCCAGTAGCGAACGCTGGAGTGGGAGTTGACGGAGAGGTTCCCGGCCGCGACGGCGCCGGACACGCGCAGCGCACGGCCCACGTCCCGCGTCCAGATCGACCCGGACAGGCCGTACTCGGTCGCGTTGGCGAGCCGTACCGCGTCGGCCTCGTCCTCGAAGGGCAGGACGACGGCGACCGGGCCGAAGACCTCTTCGGCGGCGATGGGCGCGGCCGGGCCGACGTCGGTGACGACGGTCGGCGGGAACCAGAAGCCGGGCCCTTCGGGCGCGCTGCCGCGGATCGCCTTCAGGTCGTCGGTGACATACGACCGTACGCGCTCCAGCTGGACCTTCGAGATCAGCGGGCCCATCTGGGTGCGCTCGTCGTTCGGGTCGCCGACAACGACGGACTCGATGCCGGGCGTGAGCAGGTCCAGGAAGCGGTCGTAGACCGAGCGCTGGACGAGGACGCGGGTGCGGGCGCAGCAGTCCTGCCCCGCGTTGTCGAGGAACGACATGGGCGCGGCAGCGGCGGCGGCCTCGATGTCGGCGTCGGCGAAGACGATGTTGGGGCTCTTGCCGCCGAGTTCGAGGGTCACGCGCTTCACGCGAGCGGCGCACTTGGCCATGATCGCCTTGCCCACGCGGGTGGATCCGGTGAACACGATCTTGGCGACGCCGGGGTGCTCGACGAGTGCGTTGCCCGCCACGTCGCCCGCGCCGGGCAGCACCTGGAAGAGGTGTTCCGGAAGGCCTGACTCCAGGGCGAGTTCGGCGAGCCGGCGGGCGGTCAGCGGGGTCGTCTCCGCGGGTTTGAGGAGGACGGCGTTGCCGGCCGCGAGTGCGGGTGCGGTTCCCCACGCGGCGATCGGCATCGGGAAGTTCCACGGCGCGATGACACCGATGACCCCGAGGGGTTCGAGGATCGTGATGTCGAGTCCGCCGGGGACGGGGATCTGGCGGCCGGACAGGCGTTCCACTCCCCCGGCGGCGAAGTCGAGCAGGTCGCGGACGTTGCCCGCTTCCCAGCGCGCGTTGCCGATGAGGTGCCCGGACTCGCGCACCTCCAACTGCGCGAGTTCTTCGAGGTGTTCGTCGACGGTGGCGGCGAAGCGGCGCAGCAGCCTGGCCCGGTCGGCGGGCGCGAGCGCGGCCCAGCGGGTCTGGGCCACAGCAGCGCGGGCGACGGCCGCGTCGACGTCCTCGGGAGTGGCGGCGGGGACGGTCGCGATCACTTCTTCCGTCGCCGGGTTCAGTACCTGGTGCTCGTGCACGTACGTGTCCATGTCCTCGTGCTCGTACGACAAGAAGGGCCTCACATGCGTTCGAAGGAGCGGCGGAGTTCCCAGTCGGTGACCGCGGCGTCGAAGGCCTCGAGTTCGACGCGGGCCATGTTGCGGTAGTGCGCGACCACTTCGTCACCGAAGGCGGCCTTGGCGATCGGGCTGTTCTCCCAGAGCTCGGCGGCCTCGCGCAGGGTGGTGGGGACGTGTTCGTAGCGGGAGGTGTAAGCGTTGCCCGGACATGCGTCGGGCAGCTCCAGCCGCTGCTCGATCCCATGGAGACCGGCGGCGATCAGGCCCGCGACCGCGAGATGCGGGTTGACGTCGCCGCCGGGCAGCCGGTTCTCGAAGCGCAGCGAACGGCCGTGGCCGACGACGCGCAGCGCGCAGGTGCGGTTGTCGTATCCCCAGGCGACGGCGGTCGGCGCGAAGGAGCCGGGCTGGAAGCGCTTGTAGGAGTTGATGTTGGGGGCGTAGAGGAGTGAGAAGTCCCGCAGCACGGCCAGCTGCCCGGCGAGGAAGTGCCGCATCACCGGCGACATGCCGCCGGGTCCGTCCCCGGCCATGGTGCTGGTGCCGTCCGCGTCGGCGAGGGAGAGGTGGATGTGGCAGGAGTTTCCCTCGCGCTCGTTGTACTTCGCCATGAAGGTGAGGGCGTAGCCCTCCTGTGCGGCGATCTCCTTGGCGCCGGTCTTGTAGATGGCGTGCTGGTCGCAGGTGACCAGGGCCTCGTCGTAGCGGAACACGATCTCGTGCTGGCCGGGATTGCACTCGCCCTTCGCGGATTCGACGGTCAGCCCCGCCGCGCTCATCTCGTTGCAGATGCGGCGCAGCAGCGGCTCGATGCGGCCGGTGCCGAGGATCGAGTAGTCGACGTTGTACTGATTGACCGGGGTGAGGCCCCGGTAACCGGCGTCCCAGGCCTGTTCGTACGAGTCCTTGAAGACGATGAACTCGAGCTCCGTGCCGACGTTGGCCGTGTAGCCGAGCTCGGCGAGCCGTTCGAGCTGGCGGCGCAGGATCTGTCGGGGCGCGGCCACGACCGGTGTTCCGTCCTCCCAGGCGAGGTCGGCCATCAGCATCGCGGTGGCTCCGTTCCAGGGCGACCGGCGCAGGGTGGCCCGGTCGGGGAGCATGGCGAAATCGCCGTAGCCGCGGTCCCAGGAGGACATCTCGTAGCCTTCGACGGTGTTCATCTCCGCGTCGACGGCGAGGAGGTAGTTGCAGCACTCCGTGCCGTGCTGGAGAACTTCGTCGAGGAAGAAGCGGGCGGCGAACCGCTTGCCCTGGAGTCGTCCTTGCATATCGGGGAAGGCCAGGACAACAGTATCAATCTCGCCGCTCGCGACGAGGGCACGAAGCTCCTCGACGCTGAGCGGGGGTGTGCGGTCTGCCACGGGAAAGCCTCCTTCGGTCAGCCGAGGCCTATAAGGTATTGCTGAGAACCATTGCTTGGGAAGGGGGTGCGGCCAGATGTCGCAGACGGACGCGGGCGAGGGTGCCTTCACGGACGACCCACTGACTCCGGTGCTGCGGCCGGTGCGGGCGGGGAACGGTTTCGAGGAGGCTCTTGAACAGATCCTCCAGGTCGTACGGCTGGGCCTGGTGCCCGGCGGCGAGCGACTGCCGTCGGAGCGGGAGCTGGCGGATCGGCTCGGTATCAGCCGGGTGACGCTGCGCGACGTGCTGAAGGTCCTCCAGGACCAGGGTCTGGTGGAGTCGCGGCGCGGCCGCTACGGCGGAACGTTCGTCCTGCCGAAGGCAACCGCCCCCGGCGAGGACGAGCTGCGCCGCCGCATCGAGGAGGTCGACGTCGAGGACGTCCTGCGGTTCCGGGAGGTGCTGGAAGTGGGCGCGGCCGAGCTGTGCGCGGCACACGGGCTCACCGACGAGCAGGCGGAGCGGCTGCGCGACGCGCTCGCCCGCACGCACGACGCGCCGCTCACCGAGTACCGCCGGCTTGACACGCTGCTGCACCTCACACTCGCCGAGCTGTCCGGATCACCGACGCTCACCGCGCAGTACGCGGCCGTGCGCGCGACCGTGAACGACTTGCTGGACTGCATCCCGCTGCTGGTGCGGAACCTGGAGCACTCACAGCGCCAGCACACCGCCCTGGTCGAGGCCGTGCTCGACGGGGACGCCGACGGCGCGCGGGAGATGATGCGCGAGCACTGCGCGGGCACGGCCGCGTTGCTGCGCGGCTTCCTGACGTGAGCGGACGGTTCACGGCGACGTCACGCACGGGTCTTGATTTCCCGTCGCCGCCGACACAAAGGTATGAATCCGTTCCATGGAGCGTTTCACGGCGCTCGCCGCGGCGGAAGCCGAGTTGGAACGCGACTGAGAGCCATGAAGGAGCACACAGTGGGCAAGCCGCTCATCGGCGTCAGCACCTATCTGGAATCCCGGGCGTCATGGGGGGTCTGGGAGCTGCCCGCGGCGCTGCTTCCCGCCGGGTACCCGCGGCTGGTGCAGGCCGCGGGCGGGCTCGCGGCCATGCTGCCGCCGGACGATCCGTCCCACGCAGCGTCGGCGGTCGCCCGCCTCGACGGGCTGGTCGTCGCCGGCGGCCCGGACGTCGAGCCGGAGCACTACGGCGCCGAGCGCGAGCCGCGCACCGGGCCGCCCGCGCCGGAGCGTGACGCCTGGGAACTCGCCCTGATCCGGGCCGCGTTGGACTCCGGAACGCCTCTGCTCGGCATCTGCCGCGGAATGCAGCTGCTGAACGTCGCGCTCGGCGGCACCCTCGTCCAGCACATCGACGGCCACACCGAGGACGTCGGCGTCTTCGGCTCCCACCCGGTGACCCCGGTGGCGGGCACGCGCTACGCGGCCGTGGTACCGGAGGAGACGTACGTCCCGACGTACCACCACCAGGCGGTGGCCCGCCTGGGCAAGGGTCTGCGCACCTCGGCCCATGCGACGGACGGCACGGTGGAGGCGGTCGAACTCCCCGGCGACCGTTTCGCGCTGGGCGTGCAGTGGCACCCGGAGATGGGCGAGGACGTACGGGTGATGACCGCGCTGGTGCGCGCGGCGTCGGGGGGCTGAGTCCGGGCACTGGGGTCGGCCCCTGCGCGTCAGCGCGAGCAGGTCGCGCGCCGGGCCCGTGGGCCGATGTCCCGTCGGCCACACGGGCCGCAGCGCGCCGCAGCCCCTCCACCGGTACCTCTACAAGGCGGCGCGCCCCCAGCTCCTTCCCCACGGCCAGTTCGCTCAGCACCGAGGGCCGGCCCCGCTGACGGCCGCGGCCTTCACCACCGTCGTCGACGACAGCTCGATGAACGTCGTACGCAACGTCACCCTCGCACCGATACGGGTAGCGGGAATGCCCCGCACCGAGGCAGAGGAGCGGGCCGCACACTTCCCGCCCGCGTCGGCCTCACCGACAAGGCCGGCCGCATGCCCGATCAGCTCTCCGGCGGACAGCGGCAGCGCGTGGTCATCGTGCGAGCCCCGGCCACACAGCCGCGTGCCCTGCTCCTCGACCGGCGCGCGCCCCGCGGTCTGCTCGTCCAGCAGGGCGCGCATTCGATCAACGATGCAGGAACAGTAGTGCCGAGGTCAGCTGTCCTGTTGCTGTCTCCCATCCTCGCTCACGGTCTCGACCTCCCAAACGCTGGCATCGACGAGGCCAAGCGCGGTGTCAACGGCCTTGTCGACCTCTCGATCGCGGATCGCTGTGAACAGTTCCTTGTGAAGCACCTCGCCGCCTGCGGCTTCCTCCGTCTCGAGGCATGAGCCTCGACGCATGGCTTCGGCCAACGTGCCTACCAGGCTGCCGTACAACCGACGGCGCAGCGCCACGTCGGTCACGTCTGCGGCAACGACGAAGTTCCCGTCGAGCGGGCGGAACTCCACCCGGGTGCCCCTTCGCGGTTGAGGCGGGCGGGCAGATAGCTGCGTTTCCGGCTCAGTACCAGCTCTGGAACCGGCTGGCGTTGCAGGGGTACGTGCGCAGCCCGAAGGCGAAGCTGTCGTCCAGGCACCGCCCGGTCTCCTGGTTCTTCAACTCGATGGTGCCGTCCTTCCAGCGGTGGACGTACCAGCTTTGGACCCGGGTGCCGTGGCAGGTATTGACGCGTGCGTTGTGGAAGACGATGTCCGTGTCCTCCAGGCACTGGCCGGTCTGCAGGCTCCTCAACTCGCGTGTGCCGTCCGTCCACTGATGGACGTTCCACTTCGTTTCCGTGCGCCCGTCGCAAGAACCGGCATAGGCCCATGGCGCGTAGAGCGTTGCGACGCACCTCCCGGTCTCCTGGTTCCTGAACGTCTGGACCGAATCCTGCGTCGCGGCCTGAGCCGTCGAGGCTCCCGCGGCGCCCAGCGAGAACACCGCCGTGATCAACGCGCCGGCGAGTCCGGCCGCACGGCGGACCGGGCGGTGGCTGAGGATGCCGTTTTTGTCACCCTGTTTGACGATTCTCATATTTCTCTCTCCCCGCTGTTGGTCTTGTTGTGGAGTCGGTGTAACGGCGGGGTGGCAGCGGGACGACCTATAGAGGATGCGTCCTGACCGGGCGTGACCTTGTGAACCGCGCTCACTCGATGCCGTCCCGGTGCCCCCATGCCATCGGCCTGGCGAGCGGATCACCGCGGGCGGCAATCCGAGGTCACCTCGCTCAGCGGCGCCTGTTCGAGTCTGGTTCCCCCATGGATGGTAGGGATGTGCCTCACCGAGTCTTCCGTGCCGGAACCGCCCGAGGAAAGAGGATTTTGATGCCTGCTCAGCTTCCATTGTTAGCGTCTTCAGCATGACTCGTATGCGGGACGCCAGGGAGCCGAGCATCCAGCAGCTCAAGCTGTTCCTGCTCCTGGCAGAGGAACTTCACTTCGGCCAGGCGGCGCGCCGGGCCTTCGTCTCCCAGCCCACGTTCTCGCGGCACATCCGCTCCCTGGAACGCAACCTCGGTATCCAGCTCGTCGACCGCACCACCCGCACCGTGACCCTCACTCCAGCCGGTCACGCCCTGACCGACCAGATACGCACCGTCGTGGACGCCACCGGTGAACTGCACCGCCAGGCCGTGCGCGCAGCGACCGCCGGAGCCGGCCGGATGGTGATCGGCTCCTTCGAAGCGATCACCTCCATGGAGCCCGTACTCACGATCCTCGACGAACTGCGACGGCGCCTCTCAGGGGTGGACATCCAGATACACCGTGCCGCCTTCGACACCCCGACCGTCCTGCTCGAAGGTCTGGTCGATGCCGCGTTCCTGCCCCTGCCGGTACCCGAAGGCATCCAGTACCTCGAGCTGGAGACCGGCACCAGGTGCGCGGTGATGTGCGCCAGTGACCCGCTCGCCCAACACGACACAATCACCATGAAGGATCTGTCCGACCGGCCACACATCGGCTGGTCCACCAGGGTCCCCAAGATCTACCGGGACTACTGGTCCTGTGACCCCCGCCCGGATGGCACCCCCGTCCGCTACTCCCAGCACGCGGTCAGCGATTACGAAAGCGCTCTGTTGCTGATCTCGATGGGCGAAGGCATCCAGCTGCCGCCCGATGCCGCTCGGATCATCTACCCGCGCCCGGGAGTCGCCTACGTCGACGTCGAGGACCTGCCGCCGTGGACGACGGCCCTCGCCTGGCTGCCACAAAGACGCGAACACCCCTACGTCGCCGCCCTGCGTCACGCGACGCGTGACGTACTCCGCAAGATTTGACCTGCGGCATCCGCGGAACCCTCACCCGGTAGGCCCTTGGGAATCCAGACGTGTTGGATGCGCACCAAAGGGGGCCGGGCCGTCCTCGCCGACGCCGAGACCGCCGGCCCCGACAACGTCCCTGTCCACGTTGACGACTCCCTCACCCAGGACCCGGACACGTTCTGGAGGCATACCACCCGGCTGCCGGCGGTCAGGATGAGGTGGTGGCGCTGCTGGTCACCGACGCCAGGATTCTGCGCGGCCTCTCCGGCTGCGACGGGACGCACCCACGCGCCGCGCCGGGGCTTTTGGCGGCCCGTCTTCTTGAGCACCAACTGCCAGGCGCCAGCGTACTCGCCGACGACGAGCCGTAGGTGCCGTGCGCCGGTGATCCCGGAGCGGTTGAAAACCGCCAAGACATCAGCGTCCTCGCTGCTGTAATGGGGCAGAAACGGGCACAGGCCCGGCCGGTCATCGAGGTGCTGGGACGCCAATCGGGGCGGGCCGGCCCGGGGTGGCCGCTCCCCATGGAACGGCCACCCCCGTGGTCAGCGCTTCGGAACCGGGAACGCCACCGGGCTGCGCAGACCGGCCCGGTTCACCGCACGGACACCGAAGTAGACATTGTCCTTGGACAGGTCCACCGTGTGGCTTGTCACATCACCGATCTCGGTCACATGGGTCCACTCGGGCGCCGTGGTCTCCCGCCACACCACCTCGTATCCGGCCAGGTCCGCCTCCGTACCGCGCTCCCACACCAGTTCGGTGTCGTTGGTCAGCCTGCTGGTGACGATCCCCACGCCCCGCGGGGTGCCGGGGGCCTGTGCGAGGGTCCACAGCGCGGCTCCGTTGACCTTGGCCACGCGCTCGATGAAGTCGAAGTCGCAGAACTCCGGCAGGTCTCCGAGCTGCTTGCCGTCGACAACCTTCACGTCCTGGTGCTGGTGCGCGTAGTCCTCGGCGGGCTCGGTGAAACGGGCGGCGGCGAAGCCTCGTTCGAGGAACGGGATGTGGTCGCCGCCGCGCAGATAGCGATCGCGGCGGTAGACGACGCGTACGTTCATGCCGGTCGCGCCGTTGACGGCGACATCGCGTACGAAGCGGGCGAGCTGTCGGGACGGGGAGTCGTTCTCGCCGCCCACCGAGCGGCGGGTGGCAGCCTGTTCGGGGGTCTCGGAGGTGGGCACGCCCTCGGCGAACAGCCGGATCGTGTACGGGTCGCGGGTGCCGTCGTCGGCGGTGGAGCTGCCGACGATGTCATTGGTGAACATGGCCTGGAGGTCCGCACCGGCGGTCTTGAACTGCTCGGCCATGTGGGCAGCTCCGAGCAGGCCCTGTTCCTCGCCCGCGACGGCCGCGAAGACGATGGTCGCGGCGGTACGCCGGGTCGCCATCACGCGCGCCAGCTCCATGGCCACCGCGACACCGGAGGCGTCGTCATCGGCGCCGGGTGCGTCGCTGGTGGCGTCCATGACGTCGGTGGCCCGGGAGTCGTAGTGCCCGGAGACGACGTACACACGATTGGGGTCGGCCGAGCCACGGAGGGTCGCGACGACGTTGGTGATGCGGGTTGGTACGGGGACGCGCGGTACCGGCTGCTGTACGAACGACTGGAGCTCGACGGTCATCCGGCCGCCGGAGGCGGCGGCGTACTTCGTCATCTCGGAGAAGATCCAGTCGCGGGCGGCGCCGATGCCCCGCTGTGGATCGTCCTGGCTGGACAGGGTGTGCCGGGTGCCGAAGGAGGCGAGCTTGCGCACTGTCGCCTCGATGCGATCGCGGTCGATCTCCATGAGAAGTTGGCGCAGTTCACGGGACGGATGTTGGGCGGTGGCGGGCCGGCCGGCAGCCTCACTGCCGTTGGCTGCGGCCGCGGGCGCCGCGCCGGCCGATGCCGACGCGACGCCCAATGCCGCGGCTCCGGCGGCCGCGGAGAGGACGGTTCTGCGGTGGGTTCCCGTGCGGGGCTGCTGTGACATGCGAGCTATAGTCATGACCCTGCCAAGCATGCACAAGGGGTGAGACACGCTCAGCGGAGGCGCAGCAGCTCGTCCGCGTGGGTCGGCGCCCGAAGGCGCACCGTTCCCGAGGCATTGCGCCTGCTCAAAGACCTTGATTCGCGGCGAAACCCTCACCGTCGCGACCTCGCAGCCCGTAGCACCGGCAGCAACCAGCCCGGCCGACCGGTCCCCCTCTACACCTGCGCCGGCGCGAGCGACCGCAAGGAGCGCCAAGCCGGTGGCAGCTGTGCGACTCACGAGCTGCGACGTTCGG
Source organism: Streptomyces sp. NPDC001292 (assembly GCF_042896465.1). Classification (NCBI taxonomy): domain Bacteria; kingdom Bacillati; phylum Actinomycetota; class Actinomycetes; order Kitasatosporales; family Streptomycetaceae; genus Streptomyces; species Streptomyces sp. NPDC001292. The sequence goes on along the minus strand of NZ_JBIAXG010000004.1, from coordinate 220,657 downwards.
CTGGTGCCTCCGTTCGAGGCTCTCGAAGTAGTTTCCCGTCCCGACAAGCAGCACATCCCGACGGGAGCAGTTGGAACCCGGCGCCCACCCGACGCGACAGTCGGGGCCACCGGCTTGCCCGGGACCAGTCACGAAGAACAAAACGGACCACCGACTCCGTCGGCAGGCCGTCGCGACAGATCGAAGCCAGTGCGTGAAGTTGCAAGATCTAATTAGTTTCCAATCAAGTCTTGTCATCAGTTGGCAGGTTGCCGCAAGATTCCGATACCTCGCGCATCGGGCCGCAGCCCCCGCCGGGGCCCTAGGAATCAACCCTCGCTCGCCACTCGACGCAGGAGGTGAATGTGTCGGCCGCTGCGTCCGCATCGCCCATGCCCACATCGCAAATCCCACCCGACCAACAGCACGAGGCACCCGGGACGTCCGGCACGAAGAAGGCGTCCGGCACGAAGGGGGCGCCGGGCGGGAAGAGGCGAGAGCCCACCGGCCGACGGACCCTGCGGGAGCGCCTGAGGCAGGACCGGACACTGCTCCTGCTGTGCCTGCCGGGCATCCTCTACTTCGCGGTCTTCTTCTATCTGCCGCTCGCAGGCAACAGCATCGCCTTTCAGGACTACCAGCCCTACCTCGGCTTCAGGGGAAGCCCGTTCACCGGCTGGGACAACTTCAGGGCTCTCCTCGAGCAACCGGAGTTCTGGACGGCCGTATGGAACACGCTGGAGATCAGCGCCGCCCAGCTCATCCTCTACTTCCCCGCTCCGATCGCCCTCGCGCTCTTCCTCAACTCGCTGATCAGCACCAAGACCCGCCGGCTCATGCAGACCGTGGTCTACCTGCCCCACTTCCTGTCGTGGGTCGTGGTCGTCGGCATGTTCCAGCAGGTCTTCGGCGGCGCAGGTACGGTCACCAGCTACCTGAACGACCACGGCGTACACGTCGGCAACATCATGAACAACCCCGACACCTTCATCTACCTGATCACCTCCCAGAACATCTGGAAGGACGCCGGCTGGGGCGCGATCATCTTCCTCGCTGCCATGGCCTCCATCGACGCCTCGCTCTACGAGTCGGCGGCGATGGACGGGGCGGGCTGGCTGCGCCGCATGTGGCACATCACGCTGCCCGGCATCAGGCCTGTGATGATCATGCTGCTCATTCTGCGCCTCGGCGACATCCTGTCGGTCGGCTTCGAACAGATCCTCCTCCAGCGCGACAACGTCGGCAGGGACGCCTCCGAAGTCCTCGACACCTACGTCTACTTCCATGGCGTCGTCGATGGCGACTGGGGCATGTCCACCGCCGCCGGTCTGATGAAGGGCGTCATCGGCTTCGTCGTGATCGTCCTCGCCAACAAGTTCGCGCACCGCCTCGGCGAGCAGGGGGTCTACCAGTGAGCACCTCACCCATGTCCACCACGCTGCCCGGCTCGAGCCGCGACGGCATCAGGAAGCGCCGCCGCTCCGCCGAGCGCCCGGCCTGGATGGAACAACCCAACCCGGCGGCGCAGACGCTGAAGTTCCTCGTCATCATCGCGATGATCGTGGCTGTCGGTTACCCCTTCCTGCTCGCCATAGGCACCAGCCTCTCCTCCAAGGCCGAACTCGCCGCGAACGGCGGCTACGTCCTCTTCCCCTCCCACCCCACGCTCGAGGCGTACCGGGTGGTCCTGTCCGGCGGAGTCGTCACCCGCGCCGCCCTCGTGAGCGTGGGCGTCACCGTCATCGGCACGGCGCTGAGCCTGCTGTGCACGATCGCGCTCGCGTACGGCCTCTCCCGGCCGCGGACCTTCGCGGGAAAGCCGCTGCTCCTGATCGTCGTCGGCACGTTCCTCTTCACTCCCGGCATCATCCCGAACTACCTGGTGGTACAGGAGTTGGGGCTGCTCGACACCTACGGGGCGATGATCGCGCCGATCCTGCTCAACGCCTTCAACATCATCGTGGTCCGGGCCTTCTTCCAGGGCATCCCCGAGGAACTGCACGAGGCGGCCCGCCTCGACGGAGCCGGTGAACTCACGATCCTGCACCGGATCGTGCTACCCCTGTCGAAGGCCGTCATCGCCGTGGTCGGCATGTTCTACGCGGTGACGTACTGGAACAGCTTCTTCAACGCGATGCTCTACATCAACGACCCGGACAAGCTGCCGCTCCAGGTGGTTCTGCGCAGTTACGTCCTCCAGGGCGACACCGTCAACGCGAAGGCGCTCGGCGTGAGTGTGCTGCCCGCCAGCACCGCCCTGTCGATGGCTGTGCTCATCCTCGCGGTCCTGCCGATCATCGCGGTCTACCCCTTCCTCCAGCGGTACTTCGTCAAGGGCGTTCTCACCGGCGCCATCAAGGCCTGAGCGAGCCCTCCCGAGCCCTCCCTCAGCAGCCACCACCCCGTCAGCCACTCCTCGTCCCCCTAGGAGAGCCATGTCCCCGAAAGACTTCAACCGCCGCGGATTCCTCGGCGCCGCGGCCGTCGCCGGCCTCACCATCGCCGGAGCCGGCTCGCTCACCGCCTGTGGATCCGGCTCGGCATCGGGCCGTGGCGGCGCCAAGGCGTCCGCCAAGCTGAAGCTGCCGACGTACGTCCCCGCGAGCGTCCCGGCCCCCGATCTGCCGGGAAACGCGATGGGGCTCGACCCGGCCTACCTGCGCTACCCCAAGTCCGTGACACGCAGCGTCAGCAACAGGCCGGGCGATGGAAAGCCGGTCACCGCCCTGACGGAGACCTTCACCACCGCGGCCCCCGCGGCCAACCGCAACCAGTACTGGCAGGAGCTCAACAAGCGCCTGGGCTCCGACCTGAAGATGACGATCGTCAACGGCCTCGGTTCCGACGACGTCTACCGTGCGAAGTTCAACGCCACCATCGCCGGGGGCGACATGCCCGACCTCATGTGGTTCCCGCCGAACCAAGGCCTCAAGAACGTCCCCGCGCTCCTCGAGGCGAAGTTCCACGACCTCACCTCGCACCTCTCGGGCGACGCGGTGAAGAAGTACCCGAATCTGGCCAACATCCCTGAGTTCGCCTGGAAGACGGCCGTGTTCAACGGCAAGATCTGGGGCATCGCCGTCCCGTACGGCCGCATGGGACAGGTCTACGTGACGAACGAGGACTTCTGGAAGCCGGTCGGCGGCGTGCAGTTCGACAGCGCCCAGGACTTCTTCGACAAGGCGAAGGAACTCCTCGACGTCAAGCGCAAGAAGTACGTCCTCGAGCCGGCGTATGTGAACCACATCCTGCAGTTCGCCTACTGGCACGGCGCGCCCAACGGCTGGCGCATGGACGGCGGCAAGCTCACCCACTACTTCGAGACCGACGAGTTCCACGCCGGTCTCGAATTCGCCCTCAAGTGCCAGAAGGCACAGCTGTTCTGGCCGGACCCCAACCTTCCGACCACTCTGGAGAAGCTGGAGGGCGGGTTCCTCGGCCTGCACGTCCAGTCCTTCCCGGGCTTCCTCAGCGACTGCAACCAGTACGACTGGCCGGAGAAGGTCGTCGTCCCATTCGCCGCGGAGAAGGGCATGACTCCCACCTGGGGATTCGGCTACGGCTCCGTGGGCTTCACCGCCATCAGCAACAGCGTGAGCAAGGATCGGATCGAGACCCTGCTCCAGGTCATGAACTACCTCAGCGCCCCCTTCGGCACCGAAGAGCGGCTCTTCCTGGACAACGGCATCGAGGGCACGCATCACACCCGATCCAAGGACGGTGACGTGCTGCTGACCAAGAAGGGCAACGCCGAGGTCCTCACCACCCGGCAGGCCATCAGCTTCTTCGGCAACGCCCCGGAGACCCTGTACCTCCCCGGCAAGCCCGAGATCACCCGCAGCATCCATGAGACCCAGGTGCAGTTGATGAAGCTGGCCAAGGTCAACCCGACTTCGGGCTTCTTCTCGGACACCTTCGCCAACAAGGGCGCATCCTCGACCGACACCGTGTACCAGGCCGTCAAGGACATCGTGGCAGGCCGCACGCCGCTCTCCTCTTTCAAGGAGGACATCCTGCCCACCTGGCAGCGCGAGGCCGGCAACGCGATGCGACATGAGTTCGAGAAGGCCATCGCCGACAGCAAGTAACCCGGCTGGCACGGCACAGCACCGCTCAGCACCCCTAGGCGTCTCGTACGCAGAACAGGACACTCGCACGTGGAAGACCTGCGCATCGGAGTCATCGGGCTCGGACTGCGACGGAACCTGGCAACCGCCGCGCACCGCCCCGGCAAGGGATCGGTCGTGGCGGCGGTTGCCGACCTCGACCCTCAAGTTCGTTCGAACGTGCCGGGGTTGTACGAGGGGGCGGTCGCCGTCGCCAACTACCGGTGGCTCCTCGACAACCCCTCGATCGACGCCGTCATCGTCGCCACCCCCGACGACACCCATGAAGCCATCGCCTGCGAGACTCTCGAAGCGGGCAAGCCTGCGTACGTCGAGAAGCCGCTCGGCATCACGGTCGAGCAGTGCGACACCATTTTGCGCACCGCGTACAAGACCGGCACCCGTCTCTACGTCGGCCACAACATGCGCCACATGGGTGTCGTGCGCCTGATGCGCGACGTCATCGCGCGCGGTGACATAGGAGAGCCGAAGACCGTGTGGGTACGGCACTTCGTCTCCTACGGCGGCGACTACTACTTCAAGGACTGGCATGCCGACCGCCGCCGCACCACGGGCCTGCTCCTGCAGAAGGCCGCCCACGACATCGACGTCGTGCACTGGCTGGCCGGCGGCTACACCAAGCGCGTCAACGCCCTCGGCGACCTCATGGTCTACGGGGACCTGCCGCGCCGCGAGCCGGGCACTCCCCGCCCCGACGGCTGGCTACGGGAGTTCGACTGGCCGCCGACGACGCGCCGCGACCTGCACCACGTCGTGGACGTCGAGGACGTGTCGGTGATGAACATGCAGCTGGACAACGGCGTCATCGCCGCCTACCAGCAGTGCCACTTCAGCCCCGACTACTTCCGCAACTACACGGTCATCGGCACCGAGGGCCGCCTCGAGAACTTCGGGGACAGCCCGGGCGACGAGGTGAGGGTCTGGAACACGGGCCCGACCAGCTACCGCAGGGACGCGGACGCGGTGTACCGGGTCCCCGAGGCGAAGGGCTCGCACGGCGGCGCCGACCAGCTCATCATCGAGGAGTTCTGCCGCTTCGTGCGCGAGGGCGGGGTCACCGACACCTCGCCCGTCGCTGCCCGGATGAGCGTGGCCGCAGGCGCGCTCGCCACTCGCTCGCTGCGGCAGGGGGGCGTGCCGTACGACGTCCCGGAACTGGAGCCGGAGCTCTTGGCGTACTTCGACGGCGGGCAGTTCCCGCGCGGAGCCGGGAGGTAGCTGCCTGACGCAGGCGCGGGCGGGTATGTCAAAGGGGGTCGCTCCCGCCCACGCCTGTGTGCGCGCACAGACGGTCACACGTACGTACGCGGCTGTTCACGTCTGGATGCGGAGGACCGCGGGGGATACGCTTTGCGCGGTGCGAGGAGGAACAAGTGGGGGCACATACCCGGTGGGCCCAACTGCTCGACATTCTGGGAAATCAAGGGCATGTCAGTATCGCTGAGGCCGCCGAGCGACTGGACTGTTCCTCCGCCACGATCCGGCGCGACATGGACGAACTGGCACGGCAGAGCCTACTGACCCGCACACGTGGCGGGGCCGTGGTGAGTTCCGTCGCCTACAACCTGCCGCTGCGCTACAAGACGGCCCGCAAGGCGGACGAGAAGCAGCGAATCGCGAAGGCCGTGGCCGGACTCGTCCCATCGGGCTCCGTCGTCGGGATCAACGGGGGCACCACGACCACGGAGGTGGCCAGAGAACTGGCCGTCCGCACCGATCCGGGCGGCAGGGCCGACGGTGTCGTCCTCACCGTCGTCACCAATGCGATCAACATTGCCAACGAGCTGGCGATCCGCCCCCATGTGAAGGTCGTCGTCACGGGTGGTGTAGCCCGGCCCAACTCCTACGAGCTCGTCGGCCCACTCGTCACGTCCGCCCTCCAGAGCCTCACCTTCGACTGCACGATCCTCGGTGTGGACGCGGTCCACCCCCACTTCGGTGCAGCCACACACGACGAGTCGGAGGCCAGTGCGAACCGCTCGCTCGGCGAACGCGGAGGCACCGTGATCGTGGTGGCCGACTCCTCGAAACTGCGCCGCCGGGCATTCGCCCGGGTGTGCGCACTGGACGCGGTGTCGACCCTGGTGACGGACAAGGACGCCCCTGAGTCATTCGTCGAGGAAATCACCGCGCAGGGCATCGAAGTCCTCTGCGTGTGAACCAGGTTGGGTCCCCGGCGGACACGGTGTGTGATCACTGGGGCATGGTGGCGCCCGCACCACAGTGATCCTGGGGCGACGACGTCTGCAAGGACCCAACCGATCACGTTGGGAAAGTGAATGGCTGCTGAGGGCGTGTGATGCCGGGGGCGCTCCGCCGACCGTTGTCCAGCCATCGGCTGGTTGAATCAGTGGCCGCTTCCAAGAGTTGCGCCGTTTGCCGGAAGTCGATGGGAAGGACTTCCACCGGGCTCGGTGACGGAAGCACATATACCTCCACGTGGGGGCGCGCCTTCGCAATGGAGGCGGCCATGCGTTGTTCCTCCAGCAGGTTGTACGCGTGGATCGCCATGGCCAACACGGTGGACGGTGGAGCGGGAAGGTGACAGGAAAGGCCCGGCGCCAGGACGTAGACTTCATCCGCGCCGAGGTCGATCGCATGATCAAGGGTCGTTCCGTTGGCCACGGCACCGTCGATGAGATGGAGGCCGCCGATCTCCACCGGAGGATAGAACCCGGGGACGGCGACGCTGGCCAACAGCGCAGGTACTGCGGGGCCACGGGCCAGGAGCACCCCTCGCCCGTCACAGACGTCCGCGGTCAGGATCCTGAGGTCGACCTCCGCGTCCTCGATACGGCTCAGCGGCAGGACATTCTCGAGAAAGAGCTGGAATCGGTGGTTGCTGAAGACATGGTTGACTCTGCCGGCTGCTGCCCGAACGATCAGCAGGGGATGGACGGGGAAAACGTAGTTGACTGCACCAGACGCCGCGACCATGCCGCTTAGCGGGCGACCAGGGAGGCGTCTGAGCAGCCCGTGCAACATCTCCGACGACACCAGCGGATACACGTCGTGCTCGCCGACCTGCAGCCAGACTCTCACGAGTTCCTCGACACCCTGCGCGTCGGGCCGCGCCGCGAAATAGGCAGCGTTCAAGGAGCCCACCGAGGCACCGACCACAAGGTCCGGACGAATGCCGTGGGCGGTCATCGCACGCAGCATCCCCACTTGCGCCGCTCCCAGACTGCCGCCGCCCGACAGAACGAATGCGGTGGTCATCGAGTCCTCCTGGCCGATCACGCCCTGAGCCCAGCCTGCGGCCAGGAGCGCCGGCGCGCCAATGAAGCGGGCGTCCGCTCCGGCGGACATGGCCGCGAGACATGCAGGTTTACAGCTCGGCCGCCCACTGATGCCGTCGAACAGTCGAGGCAGTGAAGGCACGCAGGAGCGCCCACGTTCACCTGTCAGAGCTGTGGGACACCGGCCACCGTGCCGCCCCGCCCTCGGACGTGGTTACGCCTCCTCTCCACAGTTCGGCGAGATCGACGACGGGGTCGGGGTAGCGGTCGTGGCCTGCGGGCCGTAGGCGTCGCGCCGCAGTCGCTGCTCCAGGACCTGCTCGATACTGGTGCGGCTTTCGGGCTTGCGCAAATCATTGACGGGTTCTTGACGCGGCTACGAGCCAAGGCCCGGTCCGACCCAATCTTGGGTCACACCCACCTCCACACCGGCGTCGCGGGCAATGTCCTCGGGCGCCACGCCGACGCTCCAGGCAGCGAGTACGGCGCGTCGGAGTTGCTCCGCACGCGTCTCCAACCCGATCTCGGCGGCTTCCCCGGATGCGGCCATCAAGTCAGCCGCGTCCTCGGTCAGCCGTTGGCCCGCCCGGCGGACCGCCAGGCGGGCTTCGTCCCGCGGACCGTTCACCGTCTGCCTCCCAGGGACCGCGCTGTCGATCAGCTCTGCGTGGACGACCGGGCGAGCTTGATGCTGAGCCACAGCAGGCTCACCGGCATCCCGATGCCGCACGCGTCGGCCAGGGCGAGGATCGCCGGTTCGGCGGCCGGCAACAGCTGCCGCAGACCACGCTCGGTGATCGCGGCAACAGGGAAACGGGGCAGCGTGGTGGTGATCGTCATGACGCACCTCCGCCTGATCGGCACCCAAGGCGCGCCGGCGGCGATCACGGTCACTGCCCGGCGCTTCGCAGGTCGAGTCGAGGCAGGCCGTCAGACGGCGGCACGGTGGCCGCCGGGCGCCCCGGGTGCAACGGAATGGGAACTGGGACCACTACTGCAGGGACTCATCCCGCTCACCTCCTCGCGCTCGCAGCGGTCACATCGAGCAGGGCACAACACACCCTTCCAAGCATGCTACGACTACCTGCAAACGCGATCTCTCGCCGAAATGCCTTCGACGGCGACATCATCGAGACCGGCGCCGGCTCCTACCGCTTGGCGCACGCCAAGGCCCAGCAGGACGGCGGCCGCCCACGGACGACACCCACCCACGCGATCAACGTGATTCTCCCCGCCCCGTTGCCAAGCCCGCGCATCGGGCCCGGCATGTCGGCTCAGCATGCGCGGCCTGGGGTGAAGCGGGCCGCGGCGACGATGTTGAAATCTCGCGCATGGGCGTACGACGTGTTCCGGCCGTAACCGTGAGCCTCGCGCTGGCAGGGCAGACAGCGATCTGATCGAACGATCGAGCCCGGGCGCTGGCGTTTGATCGGTCGATCGAAATGCGATCAAGATGTCCATATGGCTTGACCGAGATCAGTCAATCACCCTACGGTGAGGCACCACTCGGGGCGGAGACCCGTCGCACGACGCGCGCGTGGCCTGCCCGACCCCGCCGCTCCCTCCCCTGAGAGGACCCCGCATGCCCCACCGCCCCTCCGGCGCCCGCCTCGGCGCCGTGCTCGCCGGCGCAGTGGGAGTCGCGCTGGCCGCCACCGCCACCGCGTCCCCCGCCCTCGCGGACGACGCCCCGCAAGGGCACCGCTACTACCTCGACTGCTCCGCGGACGGCGGACCGGGCGACGGCAGTCACGCGCACCCCTGGACCTCGCTGGCTCAGGCCGGCGCGCACCGCTACGGTCCCGGCGACCAGTTGCGCATCGCACGCGGCGCGACCTGTATCGGCACCCTCGCCCCGACCGGCGCCGGCTCCGCCGACGCGCCCATCCGGATCGGCGCCTACGGCACCGGTGCGCTGCCGCATCTGGAGGGCGGCGGCGCGCACGACACAGTGCTGCTGCGCAACATGGAGTACGTCGAGGTCCGCGACCTGGAGATCACCAACTCCGGCGGCACGCCCGGCACCGAGCGCAACGGCGTCCGGCTGGAGCTGGCCGACTACGGCATCGGCCACCACTACGTGCTCTCCGGCCTGGACGTCCACGCGGTGCGCGGCGGCGACTTCAAGACCCTCACCGGTTCCAGCGGCATCCAGATCGACGTCGCCGGCACGACCACCGCGAGCGCCTTCGACGACCTGCGGATCACGGGCAACCGCATCCGGGACGTGGACCGGGAGGGCATCTACTTCAAGTCGACGTTCTCCCGCCGGGACCTGGTGGGCAACCAGCAGGACCCCAAGGTCTACCCGGGCCCGTGGACGCCCAGCACCCGCGTCCGCATCGACCACAACACGCTGACGTCGATCGCCGGTGACGCGATGAAGCTCGACACCACCTCCGGGGCGGTCGTCGAGCACAACCGGGTGGACGGCTTCCAACTGCGCTCCAAGGCCGCCAACGCCGGCATCTGGACCTTCAACACCGACGACACCCTCATCCAGTACAACGAGGTGTCCGGCGGCGGCAACAGCCTGGACGGCATGTCCTTCGACGCCGACGGCGCCTCGAACCACACCGTGTTCCAGTACAACTACAGCCACGACAACAAGGGCGGCTTCCTGCTGAACTGCCCGTACAGCGGCGCGAAGACCGTCGACGTCGTCGCCCGCTACAACATCAGCCACAACGACGGCGCCCGACTGCTGCAGAACTGCTGGGGCCCGATCCTGAACACGCAGATCTACAACAACACCTTCCTCAACGAGGAAGCCGTCCCCACCTACCTGGTGCAGGACGACGCCGGTTCGCCGGCCACCACCCGGCACGAACTGACGGTCCGCAACAACGTCTTCGTCGGTCCGGGGGACAACACCACCGGCACCTACCGCTTCAAGAACCCGACGCCGGACCTGCACTTCGACCACAACGTCCTGTACGGCATCCCGGGCAGCCTGCCCGCCAACACCGACGGCAGCGGCACGAACCCAGGTGGCAGCACCGCCGACCCGAAGCTGATCGCCGCCCTGGCGGGCGCCGACGCCGCCGACCCCGGCTCCTACCGCGTCGCCCCGGGATCCTCCGCCCTCGGCCTGGGCGTGCCCGTGCCGGACGCGGGCCGCCACGACTACTTCGGCTTCCCGATTCCGAAGCGGCACCCCGCCGCCGGCGCGTACCAGGGACCGCCGGTCCGCTGACCTGGGGGCAGGGCCGGCCTACAGGACCGGCGGAGACGACCGGCGCGCATGACCGCCCGTCAGCTGGGACCGGGGTTTCCCGGCCGTCACCGACGGGCGGGCCTGCGGGCCAGTTCGTAGGCGAAGCAGGCCCTTTCGGCGAGGCCGCCATGGGCGGCGCGGGGCGGAGCGCGGCGGTGAGACGGCATGGAACTCGGCGCCGCGCTCCGCGAACACCGGAGGCGGTGGGAAGGACGCCGGCCGGACGTACCTGGCGAGTTCACGGATCGTCCAGTGGTGCTCCTCGCAGATCCCGTGGCGTCCTGCGGACTCGAACCCGGTACGGGACAGGACGGCGTGGTCGGGGTCCTCCTCCCTGGCCCTGTCCCAGCCCGCGGGACCGCGGCCGGACGCGCCGAGGCTCTCCGGCCGGCCGCGCAGCACGCCGTCGAGTTGCCACTGCCACTCCCGCGGACCGGCCCACGGGTCGATCGACCAGCACAGCGCCCGGCGTCGACCGCGTCGTCGTGCCCTCCTGGCCCAGATCATGGTGCACCAGCCTGCGGCCCGCTCCACGTCCAGGCCTGCCCGTTCTCTCCCTCCGGTGTACGAGCGGCACACCTGAGGCGTCCACACACCGCTCCCGCCCGTCCGGGAGTGAACAATGCGAGACAAGTGGGCAACTTGTCTTGATAAGTCGGTCGGGCCATCGGAAAGCTGTAGGCACCACCGATCAGTCGGCACCACCACGCTCCCTCGCAAGGGTGGCTTCCCACCGAAGGAAAGGCCCTCATGCCCGACCCGACCTGCCGCCGCCTTCCGGGCACGGCCGGCGCCGCCGCCGCGGCCCGGCGCGGCTGTTTCTCCCCACCGCGACCGGACTCCTGAACGAGCGCCTCACCCATGGGCAGTGGCGCAACAAGCCGGTGCTCCTCTTCGTGCACCAGCCGCTGTCCTTCACCGCCTCCGGCACCTCCCGGCGCAGTTGCTGCGACACCGGGACAACGGCCATATCGGTGCGCAACCGATCCCGAGGCGTTCGTCCAACGGCGGCCGCCGTAAAGGCAGTAGCGCGTCGCACTTCGCGCCTTCCGCCGAGTTCCCCCACCGCAGGCGGACTTCCACCCGCTCATTCCCACCGCTATCTCGGACCTTCCCTCCGTACGTCCGATGGCCGCCTCCACCAGTCACCCCTGCCCCGAGAGGCTGTCGGCCCGTGCTGCTGCCGTGCTCCGGTCCGAATGTCACGTCGAAAGGATCATTCGCATGTCGCATGCCGACGAGCCCACCGAGCACCTTCCCCAGACCAACCCCGACGGCTCGCTGGCCGGCACAACCGGTCGCATACCGCGAGGCGTTCCCGCGTCCCTCTTCCGTTCGGGCCTGAGCCGGCGCCGACTGCTGCAGGCGGCCGCGGCGTCGGCGACGGCCGCGGCGACCACGGGCCTGACGGCGGCGGGCACCGGCAAGGCCGCGGCCGCGCCGGCCAACACGGCAGCGGTCGCCACCGGATCCACCGGCACGATCGCCGATCTCAAGCACGTGGTGATCCTCATGCAGGAGAACCGTTCCTTCGACCACTACTTCGGCATGCTCCCGGGTGTCCGCGGCTTCGGCGACAAGCAGGCCCTGCAGTACCCGGACGGCACCACTGTCTTCCACCAGCCGGACGCCAAGCGGACCGACGGCGGCTACCTGCTTCCCTTCCGTCTGGAGACGGGCAAGTACAACGCGCAGAACGCGGGCGGCCTGCCGCACGGCTGGACGGACGGCCACAACGCCTGGGCGACGGGCAAGAACAACGGCTGGATCGCCGCCAAGGGCGAGCAGACCATGGGCTACTTCACCGGCGAGGACATTCCCTGGCAGTACGCTTTGGCGTCCGCATACACAGTCTGCGACCACAACCACTGTTCGATCGCCACCAGCACCAGCCCCAACCGCATCTACATGTGGTCCGGCAGCATCGACCCGACTGGCGCGAACCACGGACCTGCCATCAACAACGGCGGCGACTACGGCTACCGATACACCTGGGAGACCTACCCCGAGGTCCTCCAGAAGGCCGGGGTCTCCTGGCAGATCTACGTCAACAACGACACCGACAGCAACTGGCTCGGTGACTACACCGACAACACCGTACGCTCCTTCGCCTCGTTCAATCCGGCGCAGCCCGGTGCCGACACCTCGCCCGACGGGCTGCTCGCGCGCGGCAACGTGCTGCAGACTCACACCAAGCCGACCGGGCCCAACTCCAACGAGAACGTCGACTACGTTCTCAAGGACTTCATCGACGCCTGCAAGCCCGGCGCACAACGGCCGCTGCCGGAGGTCTCCTGGATCGTCGCGCCCTACCTGTGGTCGGAGCACCCGGCCGGCGCTCCCGACTACGGCGCCGTCTACACCGACCGGGTCATCCGGGCGCTGCACGAGAACGAGGAGCTGTGGAAGTCCACGCTGCTGATCCTCACCTTCGACGAGAACGACGGCTACTTCGACCACGTGCAGGCGCCGCTGCCGGAGCCCGGCACGGAGGGCGAATTCGTGCAGGGGCTGCCGATCGGTCCGGGCGCGCGGGTGCCGATGACTCTGGTCTCGCCGTGGACGCGCGGTGGCTGGGTGTCCTCGGAGGTGTTCGACCACACCTCGATCATCCGGTTCCTGGAGCACTGGACCACGAGCCTGGGCAAGCCGGCGATCTGTGAGAACATCAGTGACTGGCGCCGGACGGTGTGCGGTGACCTGACGTCGGCGATCGACTTCTCCACGGCCGACACCTCGCTGCCCGACCTGCCGTCGGTCGACGTGCTGGTCGCGGCCGCGGAGCACGACCGGACGCTGCCGTCGATCGCCAAGGCGATCCCGGCCACGGGGCAGCAGTCCATGCCGGTGCCGCCGTCCGGCCGGATGAAGGCGCGGCCCGTGCCCTACCAGCAGCACGCCACCGTGGCCGTCGACCGCTCCAGCGGCAAGGTCACCGCGACCCTCACCAACGAGGGTGCGCAGGGCGTGAGCATGCAGGTGTTCCCGGACGCCTACCGCGATTTCGAGGCGACGCCGTTCACCGTCACCAAGGACGGCGCGAAGCGCTATGTGTGGGACACCGCGACGACCGACGGCAAGTACGCCTTCAGCATCTACGGCCCCGACCGATTCGTGCGGTCCTTCGCCGGAAGCGTCGTTCCGAGCGGCCGGAACACCGGTGCCGTTCCGCAGGTCGAGGCCGAACTCGTGCCCGGCCACCGTACGCTGCGGCTGCGACTGTCCAGCGGTGGACGCGACCAGGTCCGCTTCACCCTGACCGCCAACGACTACGAGGGCGGCCACAAGACGGTGTACGTCGACCAGGGCAAGCCCGCGGTCATGGAATGGCCGACCGACCACGACGGCTACTACGACGTGGTCGTCACCGCGGCCGACGGCTTCCGCTACCGCTTCGCGGGCCGGATCAGCTGACCCGCAACCCCCGGCCCCGGCGAGTTCTCCGACATCGCGCGAACCCGCCGGGGCAGCGGACGACCCCGCCGCGGAGGTGGTCGTGGGTGCGCGCTCGGGCATGCCCATGAGTAGTCTGGCCTTCCGGCCGACCAGCAGGGGCACGGCCTGGCCTCAGAAGTCACGTGCTTCGGGCGATGTAAGTGATCACCTGCCGGCGGCTACGGCTCCGAGTCCCTACGACTCAGCAAGTCCCGTCAGGCGGTGCCCGCACGGCCGCAGGAGGCGCGTACCTTCAGTTCGGGGAGCAGTTCCACCCGGTGGACCGGCAGGGCCGCGCCCTGCCGCAGCCGCCTCAGCAGCAGGTCGACGGCGGCGGCGCCGACTGCCCGCTTGGGCGGGGCCACGGCGGTCAGCGGCGGGGCGCCGAGGGCCGCGAAGACGTCGTCGTAGCTGATCAGCGCCAAGCCCTCGGGGACGGACAGGCCGCGTGCGCGCAGCAGCGCCGGAAGCTGGATGGCGTCCTGATCGTTGTGCACGAGTGCGGCTCGCACGCCCCTGCCGACAGCCTCGGCGAGCCGGCCGGCCACCCGCTCGGGGGCCGTGGCGGGATCGTCGATGTCGATCACCGGCTGCGGTGTCAGGCCGAGGGTGGCGCAGCCTTCGGCGTAACCGCTGCGCACCTGCAGCGCCGTCCAGGTGTCGCGGCGGGCGGCGAGGACGACCGTGTCGTGGCCGAGCGCGGCCAGGTGGCGCAGGGCGAGCAGCACGCCGTGCTGGTGGTCGGAGCTGACCGAGTCGAGTTCCGCGGCGGCCGTGCCGACGGGGGCCCTGCGTTCGACCAGCACGGTCGGGACCGGCAGTTCGTTGAGCCAGAGGCGGTCGTCCGGGTTGCTCGTGGACATCCAGTTGGGCGTGAGCATGAGTCCCTCGGCGCCCGACTTGAGCAGTTGTTCCGCCTGGCCGCGGTCCGCCCCGGGGTCGTAGGAGGAGATGCCGAGCACCAGGTGGGCTCCGGCGTCGGCGGCTGCGGCGCGCGCCCCGGCAATCACCTCGTCGAAGTACTGGCTGATGGTGTGGCTCACCGTGGGCACGATCAGTCCGAGGGTGCGGGCGTCGGTCTCGGCACCGGCGCGCTCGTCCGGTACCGAGACCGAGCCGTGCGAGCGGCGCAACAGGCCTGTCTCGGCGAGGGTCGCCACATCCCGGCGCACGGTGACCGCCGGGATGTCCAGGCGGGCCGCGAGGTCCGCCACCCGGACCGTGCCGAGCTTGCGCACGATCTCGAGGATCCGCGTCCGGCGCTCGTCAGCCGCGATCGACATGACGGTCCCCTTCTCCCTGACCTGACTCACCATGAGTCTAGCGTTCGATACATTACTGATCTATTGCTCAGATATTTGATCACTGTTCCCCCAATAGATCAAGATTCGATCGAGGGGTCTCCGGTCGGCCGCAACCCGCAGGACACACGGGGATACGGCGGGCTCGCGCCCTCAGTCCTCGTCGGATGCGACGGTCACCTCGTCCGCGCGGATGAGGGCCTCGCAGCGGCTGCCGTCCGGCCAGCGGACGCGCAGCCGGTGACCCACCGGGGCAGCCTCCACCGCGACCCGCGCGGCAGGCAGCGCGCCGGTCCCGGATCGGCTCAGCCGCACCGCCGAGACGAACAGGCAGTCCTCCCCCGTGACCGTGCCGGTCAGCACCGGGACCGCCGCCGCCGGCCCGAACGCGGTGCCCGCCGTCACGGGCTCGGTCGCGGCGGCGTCCAGGCCGTGCAGGGCGACGGCCTCGGAGACCAGCGCGGACCCGGTGACCCGTACCCGTGCTCCGCCGCCGGTCACAGCCGTCTCCACCGCGCTCCCGGCCACGGCCCACCCCGTGTGCCGTACCCCGGTCCCGGTGACGGCGCCGGTGACCAGGTGCGCGTGGACCTCCTCGGCTCCGGCGGCGAGCACCAGGGAGGTGACGCCGACGCCCGGCAGTTCGGCGCCTTTGATGCGGGGCCGGTGAGCGGAGGCCGCCCAGCCGCACCCCGTGCCCAGCGGGACGATCGGGCCGCGCTCGCTCGCCTCGCCGCCGGCCAGCAGCGCGAAGTGGTTGTCGGCGGCGCCTTCGAAGGCCGGCCAGGTGGCCGTGGAGTACGCCAGGCGCGCGTACAGCGGATCGTCCGGCAGGACCTCGTCGGCCGGCTGGTTGTCGCTGCCGTGGTTGTGCACGCGTACGAGCCCGTCGGCGGCCGTGGACTGGATGAGCCAGCCCGCTCCGCGCACCGGGACCACGGCGTCGCCGCGCTCGGCCGGTGCGGGTTCCTCCACGGCCGTCCACACGGAGTGGCCGGGCGGCAGCAGCAGGCCGAGGAAGCCCTTGCTCGCCCAGTACGGCGAGGCGGGGCCCGAGTACGGCTGCACCAGCGGAGGGCAGGGACCGAACCAGCCGAGCGTGAGCAGTCCGTCGTCGTCCACGGCGCCGTGGTCGAGGAAGTGGCGCAGGGTGCCGGAGGCCAGCCGCCGGGTGGTGCCCGGACTCAGCGGGGTGTGGCCGGTCAGGGCGCCGGCCCACGGTGCGGCGAGGGAGGCGAACCGGTAGATGAGCGAACGGCCCTGGTGCAGCGGGGCGCCGTCGCCGCCGAAGGTGTGCGCGTACTGCCCGAGGTGGGCTGCGAGCCGGGTGCCGTAGCGGTCGAGCAGCCGTCTGTCGTCCGCCAGATGGGCGTGCAGGACGGGGTAGAGGTGGAAGGCCCACCCGTTGTAGTGGTCGAAGGCGCGCGGCCGTCCATCGGTGTACCAGCCGCCGCCCAGGTGCCACTGTTCGATCCTGGCCAGGCCCTGGACGACAGCGCGTTCGGCGGCCTCGGTGTGGTGGCCGGTCTCGGCGAGGAAGCCTCCGACGGTGACCTGGAAGAGCCACCAGTTGTTGTCGACGGGGGTGTGGCGCAGTGCGCCCGCAAGCCAGTCGGCGGCGCGGGTGCGGGTCCGTGCGGGCAGGCGGTCCCACAGCCAGGGCCGGGTCAGACGAAGCGCGAGCGCGACGGAGGCCGCCTCCACCATGGCCTGTCCCCGGTCGGTGACCGCCGGCCAGGCGACCGGGTCGCGACCGGTCAGCTCCCTTTCCCCGGTGGGGGACCGTGTGCCCGCGGCCAGCCCCTCGGCGTACCGGTCGAGCAGCCGCAGCGGGTCCTGCCCATCGGCGCCGGCGACGCGGAGGGCGGCCAGCAGGAAGGTGCGGGCGTAGCCCTCCAGCGCGTCCGAGCGCGGGCCGGACCAGCTCGGGCGCGGGCCGGGCAGGGCTATCAGCGCATGGCCTGGCCCGGCGTGCCGCAGCGCGGCGGTGAGCAGCCTGTCCGCCGCGGCCTCCCAGTGGGCGCGGGTCCAGCCCGTGTACGGGCTGAGCGAGCGGTCCTCGGGCGGGAGGGACGTGCGCGGCATGGACGGGGCTCCTTGCTCGGGGGTCCCGAATCTAGAAGTCGTCCGATCGATCGTCAATGCAATCGATCGAATGATCTGAGCACGAGACGTCCACACCTCGCCAGCGTCACGAACTCGCAGAACATCTGTGATGGGCACCCCCTTCCCATCTGATCAGATGAGATCGTTCGATCGAAAGGTATTGACTTCGATCTGGAGCGTTCCCAAGATGTCGTGTACCCGGGCCCGACGGCCTCGGAGCCCGGCCGGCCTCGCCGCCGCCGGCTCCGCACCGGGCACACTCCATCCGTCCCGTTTCCCAGGAGCCGAGCCATGTCCGCTGCCCCCGCCCGCAGTCGCGGAGCCCTCCGCGCCGCCGCCGCGCTCACCGCCGCCGCTCTGTCGGCCACCCTCCTCGCCGCCTGCGGCAGCGACGGCGACAGCCCGTCGTCCGGCTCGGGCAAGCCCGTCGACATCACGTTCTGGGGCTGGGCGAAGGGCACCCAGCAGGTGGTGGACGCTTTCAACGCCTCCCACAAGGACGTGCACGTCAGCTACGAGGAGATCCCCTCCGGTGCGGCCGGCGGCTATGCGAAGCTCTCCAACGCGGTCAAGGCCCACAACGCCCCCGACGTGTTCAACGTCGAGTACCCGCAGCTGCCGGACTTCGTCAGCCAGGGCGCCGTCCAGGACATCAGCAAGTACGTCGGCGCCGACCTGAAGGCGAAGTACCTGCCGCAGGCGGTGCAGCTGACCACTCTCGGCGGTGCCACGTACGCGCTGCCGCTGGACGCCGCCCCGCAGGCCTTCTACTACCGCAAGGACCTGTTCGACAAGGCGGGCATCAAAGCGCCCACGACCTGGGACGAGTTCCGCACGGCCGCCGAGAAGCTGAAGAAGGCCGAGCCCGGCAGCCGTATCGCCACGTTCTTCCCCGACGACCCGACCACCTTCGAGGCGATGGCCTGGCAGGCGGGCGCCCGGTGGTTCGGCACCGCCGGGGACACCTGGCAGGTGAGCCTGGAGGCGCCCGAGACGAAGAAGGTCGCCGACTACTGGCAGAAGATGATCGACGACGACCTGGTCCGGGTCGAGCCCTCGTTCAGCCAGCAGTGGACCGCCTCGCTGCAGAAGGGCCGGACGGCCGGCTACCTGGGGGCGTCCTGGGGCGGTGGCGTGCTGAAGGGCACCCTTCCGAAGGACCAGGCCGGAAAGTGGGCCGTCGCCCCGCTGCCGTCCTGGAACGGCACCCCTGCGAGCGGCATGCTCGGCGGCACCACCTTCGCCGTCTCCAAGGACAGCAAGAAGGCGGAGGCCGCGGTCGAGTTCGCCACCTGGGCCACCACCACGGCCCAGGGCATCCAGGCCCGGATCTCCTCCGGTGACTCCTCCGCCTACCCGGCCGCCCCCGCGCTGGTGCCGGTCGCCGCGAAGGCGTTCAAGGCCGACTTCTACGGCGGGCAGGACATCTACGGCGTCTACAGGAACGCCGCCCAGTCCATCGAGCAGAAGTGGACCTGGGGTCCGGCGATGGGCGTCACCAACAACTCCCTGAAGGACTCCTTCGGCAAGCTCTCCTCCGGTTCCGGCACCATCGCCCAAGCCCTCGCGGCCGCGCAGAAGGACACCGTCGCCGAGCTGAAGAACCGCGGTCTGAAGGTCTCCGCGCAGTGACCTCGACCGCTCCCACGGCCACCCGCGCGGTCTCCGCCGCCCCCTCGCGTACCGCCGCCGTCCGGCGGCGGCGGTACGGGGCGCCCGCCGTGCTGCTCGCGCCGTTCTTCGTGCTCTTCACCGGCGCCACGCTGGTGCCGGTCGGCTACGCGGCCTACCTCAGCCTCTACGCCGAGCACCGCTCCGGCCTCGGCTTCGGCGGCAGCGAGACCGTCTTCACGGGACTCGGGAACTACACCCGGGCCCTGGGCGACGCCGCCTTCCGCGGCGGCTTCCTCAACCTGGCGCAGTACTGCCTGCTCTACATACCGCTGATGATGATCCTGGCGCTGGTGCTGGCCCTGCTGCTGGACTCCGCCCTGGTCAAGGCCCGCCGGTTCTTCCAGCTCGCCCTGTTCCTGCCGCACGCTGTGCCGGGCACCATCGCCACCCTGGTCTGGATCTACCTCTACACACCCGGCATCAGCCCGGTGATCGGCGCCTTGAACTCGCTCGGCGCCGAGGCCGACCTGCTGGGCCACCCGTTGCCGGCCGTCGTCAACATGGCGGTGTGGGAGTGGACCGGCTACAACATGGTGATCTTCTTCGCCGCGCTGCAGGCCATCCCGCGCGAGGTCCTGGAGGCCGCCGTGGTCGACGGTGCCGGGCCGCTGCGCACGGCGCTCAGCGTCAAGATCCCGCTGATCCGCTCCTCACTCGCCGTCGTCGGCCTGTTCACCGTCATCGGCTCCCTGCAGCTGTTCACCGAGCCGATGATCCTGCACGGCACCACCCCCAGCGTCGTCTCCACCTGGTCCCCCAACATGTACGCCTACACCGCGGCCTTCGAGCGGCACGACTACGGCCTGGCCGCCGCCTCCTCGGTCCTGCTGGCGCTCGCCGCCGCCGCGCTCTCCTTCGTCGTCACCCGGGCCACCCGCGCCCGGGGCGAGGACCGGCCCCAGCCCGCCACGGAGGCCGCCGCATGACCACCGCCACCGCACAGCCCGGCGCCGCGCGCGCGAAGGGCCATCCCTGGTCACTGTCCGGGACCGCCGTCAACGGCGCGCTGGTGCTGGCCACCGCCTACACGCTCCTGCCGCTCGCCTGGCTGCTCACCGCCGCCGCCAAGAACACCGGCGACCTGCTCGGCGGCCGTACGCTCACCCCCTCCACCTGGCACCTCGGTGCCAACCTCCACGCCCTGGCCACGGCCGGCGACGGCATCTACTTCCGTTGGTACGTCAACTCCCTGCTGTACGCCGGGATCGGCGCCCTGCTGTGCGCGCTCGTGTGCGTATGCGCGGGGTACGCCTTCCACGTCTACAGCTTCCCCGGCAAGGAGAAGCTGTTCGGGCTGGTCCTGCTCGGCGTGCTGGTGCCCACCACCGCGCTCGCGCTGCCGATGTACCTGCTGGCCTCCAAGCTGGACGTCGTCAACACCTTCTGGGCCGTGTTCGTCCCCAGCCTCGTCAATCCCTTCGGCGTCTATCTGGCGCGCGTCTTCTGCGCCGGATACGTACCGGGCGAGGTGCTGGAGGCCGCCCGCATGGACGGCGCCGGCGAGCTGCGGACCTTCTGGTCGGTGGGGCTGCGGATGGTGATGCCCGGACTCGTCACCGTCTTCCTGTTCCAGTTCACCGCCATCTGGAACAACTTCTTCCTCCCCCTGGTGATGCTCTCCGACAACCGGCTGTTCCCCCTCAGTCTCGGCCTGTACAGCTGGAACACCCAGACCCATGCCTTCCCCGAGTACTACCCGCTGGTCGTCACCGGCTCCCTGCTAGGCATCGTCCCGCTGGTCATCGCCTTCATCGCCCTGCAGCGCCACTGGAAGGCCGGCCTCACCGCAGGAAGCGTCAAATGACGTCCGCCCCTGCCGCACCCGCACCGGAGAACCGAGTGTCCAACCCCCCGACCGCACCAGCCGCGCAGCCGAACCCGGCCACCTCCGGACAGCGGCGCCCGCGCACCCTCCTGGCCATGCACGCCGATCTCGCCGACCGGCTGATCGACCGCGCCACCCTGAACCGGCTCACCGCGCTCGCCGACCTCGACCCGGCCCTCGTCGTCGACGACTTCGGCGATCCGCGGGCCGCCGCGGCCCTGCGCGAGACCGAGGTCATCGTCAGCAGCTGGGGCTGCCCGCCGCTGGACGAGGACGTCCTCGCCCGGGCGCCCGCGCTGCGCGCCGTCATCCACGCCGCCGGATCGGTCAAGCACCACATCACCGACGCCTGCTGGCGGCGCGGGATCCAGGTCACCTCGGCGGCCTGGGCCAACGCGCTGCCCGTCGCCGAGTACACCGTGGCGATGATCATCCTCGCCAACAAGCAGCTGCTGCGCATACGGGACGACTACCGCGCCCGGCGCGGCGTCGAGCACGACTGGCTGGCCGCCTACGCCCACGTCGGGAACTACCGGCGTACGGTCGGCGTCGTCGGCGCCTCCCGCATCGGCCGCCGTGTCCTGGAACTGCTCCGCCCGCACGACCTCAACCTGCTCCTGCACGACCCCTACGTGGACGCGGCGGAGGCCCAACTCCTCGGCGCCCGCTCCGTGGAGCTGGACGAGCTGTGCGCGGCCAGCGACGTGGTCACCGTCCACGCCCCCGAACTCCCCGCCACCCGCAACCTCATCGACCGCCGACGGCTCGCCCTGTTCCGCGACGACGCGACCTTGGTGAACACCTCCCGTGGCTCCCTCATCGACCAGGACGCCCTGGTCGACGAACTCCTCACCGGCCGCCTCAACGCGGTCCTCGACGTCACCGTCCCCGAAGTCCTGCCCGCGGACTCCCCGTTGTACGACCTGCCCAACGTCCTCCTCACCCCGCACGTCGCCGGCTCCCTCGGCGGCGAACTCCACCGCATGGCCGCGGCAGCAGCCGACGAACTCGCCCGCTACACCGCCGGCCTCCCCTTCGCTCACCCCGTGCACCACGAGGAGACCACCCGCTCGGCCTGACGAGGCCGTATCCTTCACGACCGCTCCGGTCAGGCACGCAGTTCCGTGCCGTCGGGGAACCGCACCGTCACAGCAGGGATGTGACAGGCCGGCCGCGACTCGGTCCGGCGCCGTGCCCGCAGTGACCGATGACAACCTCCGGCGGCTCGGCGCCTACCGGGCCACATGGGATCCCGAGGGCCTGTTCGTGTCCTGGCTTGGACGACCTGAACTGCACACCAGTGCCGCACATGTCCAGGAAAACCCGACAGCCGTAGCGAGCGACTGAGCGGAGGGCCTGCGGCCAGGGTGACCTCAACCGCCGCCCGGCGTCCCAGGCTCGGCTCCCTGTTGGTGCTGTGCACCAGCGTCGGGCTCGCGGGGCTACCAGCTGGGCCGCCATCGTCCGCTTCGCCGCCGACCGGGCTGAGTTCGAACCTGTGGACAGGCGACGAGGACGAGGGCGACCGGTTCGTAGGGGAGTGTCAGGCGGGCGGCGTCTTCGTGAACGGCAGGAGGTCTCGGACGCGGCGCTCCCCTTCGGCGGCGCCACGCGGTCCGGGTACGGGCGCGAGCTGTCGGACACGGCAGCAAGGAGTTCCGCAACGTCACGACGGTGTGGATCGGGGCCTGACCCCGTCGCGGGCGCGGGTCGCCAGGCGCGCGCCCGCACACAGGCCGTGCAGCAGGTCGCACCCCGAACTGTGGCCGACGGCGAGCAGGGCGGTGACCGGGCCGGACGGGTCGCTGCCGGTCGCGGCGGCCCGCAGCAGCGCCGCGACCTGAGGGATGCACAGGCCTTCGGCGGCATGCCGGAGAAGGGCCGCGGAGACCGGTGGCGTCAGCGTGTCCGCCTCTGCCGCGACGTGTGCGAGTGCCGCGAGCCAGTCCGGCGGGCGCGGCTGCACCAGGGCGGCGAGCAGCAGGCCGCACAGGAAGTCGTCCCCGGAGGGTGTCGCGCCGGGGCCGAGGCCGAGCAGGGCGCGGGCCGCGCGCCGCCGGGCCGCGGTGCCGCCGTGCGCGAGCATCCGCACGAGGGCACGGGCGGCGGGGCGGACCTCGGCCGGCAGCGGCCGGGGCGGGCGGAGCGTGGCGAGCCGGTCGAGGACCGGCCCGGGTGCCGCGTCCTGGGCGCGGGGCGGCGCCCAGAACTCCCCCGCGGTCAGGCACAGGGACCCGATCGCGATCCGGCCGGCCCCGACGCGTCCCGTACGACCGGGGGTCAGCCCGTGGAAGGGCCGTTCCCCCGCGGCGCGCGGCAGGACGACGGCGGCCGGCACCCGCACGGCGCCGGGCACCACCAGGGCCAGCGGTGCCCGCTGTCCGTGCGGAAGCAGATACAGCGCCTGCCGGGCGACGGCGATGACGCGGGCGGGCCGGGCGGGGCCCGCCAGGACATCGCGGGCCAGTTCGCTGACCAGGCCCGGCAGGGCGGTCGGGCTCATGGCGTCTGTGTGTCCTCCGGCTCCCCGCCCTGCGGTACGGGGAAAGCGGCGAGCGCCTTGACGAAGCACTCCATCGGGGCGTGCACGAGGCCGGCGCCGATCTGGCCGATGCCCCGTTCCCGGTGGGCGATGCCGGTGGTGACGACGGGTTCGATTCCCGTGTCGACGACGGCACGCAGATCGATCCCCACCGGCGAGCCGAGGCCACCCAGCGCGGGCAGCCGGTACGCCTCGTGCCGGGCGAGGGTGATGCGGGCCATGTCGCGGCTGGTGCGCAGCGCCTGGTCGACGGTGCCGCCGACGAACCCGGTGATGGCGGGGGCGGCGGCGAGCGAGAAGCCGCCGAGGCCGTTGGTCTCGGTGATGGCGCTGTCGCCGATGTCGGGGTTGGCGTCCTCGGGCCCGTATCCGGCGAAGTAGAGCCCCTCGATGCGGGCGGCGGGCGCGGTGAACCAGGTGTCGCCGAGGCCGCTGACGCGGATGCCGACCTCGACACCGTTGCGGGCGAACGCGGTGACGAGGGTGGAGTGGGGCACACCGTGCGCGGCGGACGTGGCCAGCTTGGAGGCGGCCATGGAGAAGTTCAGGAACCAGTAGTGGTTCGCAGCGAGGAACTCCAGGACGTCCGGGCCGTGCTCCGCCCGGGCCAGCGGGGCGGCGATCTCACGCAGGAGCAGCGCGGACGCGGCCGTGTTGCGGCTGTGGCACTCGTCGCCCATCTGGAGGGCCTGCGCGGTGATCGCGCGCAGGTCGACCCCCTCGGGCAGGGTGCCCAGAACGGCGTCCAGGGTGGGGGCGAGCACGTCGGCCATCCAGCGCAACCGCTCCATGACGTCGTCGCCGAGGGCCCCGTAGCGCAGACAGCGGCCGGCGCCTTCATTGAGGTTGGCGTAAGCACGCCGCCCGGTGGCCGGGTCCTCGACGACGAGCACCGGCATGGACGGGGACGTGATGCCGCCCATCGGCCCGACGGCTTCGTGGTGGTGGCACGGCTCGAAGCGCAACCCGCCGGAGTCCGCGAGGAGTTCGGCCTTATCCGGGGTGTCGGCCCAGCCTTCGAGGAGGGCGGCGCCGATCACGCCGGCGCGCATCGGCCCGCACATGTCGGCCCAGCCGATGGGGGGTCCGGCGTGCAGCAGGACACGTTCGCCGGTGGCGCGGTCGTCGAGGACGGGCAGTACCTCGCGGGCCGGGCGGACGTCGCGCCACAGCGGCCGGGCGGCGAGCAGGCGTGTGACGGCGGTGCGGTTGGCCTCCTCGACGAGCGGGTGGGCGGTGAGCTCGGCGAGGTTCCAGCCGGCGTCCGGGTCGCCGCCGGCCGGGGGACGCCAGTCGAGGACGTCGACCTGGGCACCCGCGGTGCGCGGGACGTCGGCGAAGTCGGGGACGCCGACGGCGGCGATCCGGGCCGGGGTGTCGCCCGCACCGAGCAGGGCGGGCGCGGTGGGAGCGTTCATCAGATCTCCTTCGTGGATACCCCGGCCTTCAGACCGGGGAGGAAACGAACCCCTGCGGAGCAGGGCAGGGAAAGCCGGTTCGCTTCAGGGAGGAACGGCATCCAGACCCTCAGCTGTTCTCCTGCTCACGCGTGCGGAAGGTCCACAACGCTGGAATCTCCCGCCTCTGGACGGGAGAGGAAGTCGAGTGGGGGTCTCCTGACGTGTTCGGGCCGATGCGGTGCGGCAGGTCATCCGGTCGACGTCAAGTCCCGTGTCCCTACTGGGCCGTGTGCCGCGGAGCCGGTCAGGACCACGGCCCATTCGGCCGCGTCCGTGCTGGTCGGCGCGAGGTGGGCGCCCGCCTGCGCGAGGCGGGTCCGCTGGGCCGCCGTGCCCTGCGGGTCGCGCTCGGAGCCGACGACGAACGCGAGCACGGGGGGCCGTTCGGACGCCGGGACCCGCTCCAGTTCGGCGGCGAGGGCGGCGGCCGGGTCGGGGCCCGCGCCGTGGCCGAGGACCACGTCGAGGAGGACGGCGGCGGTGTTCGGGTCGTGCAGCGCGGCGCGCAGATGGGCGGCGCGGACCGTCGGGTCGATCATCGGGTGCGGGCGGCCGGCGGTGTAGGCGTCGTCGCCGAGGTCGAGCACCAAGTGCCCCGCGGGCAGGGCGATGTCGCCGCCCGGAGCGAAGGGCCGCACCGCGGTGACCGCGTCCGGCAGCAACTGCCGGGCCTCGTACGCGAAGGTACCGCCGGCGTACAGGGCGCGCAGGTGGCGGCCGCGGCCCGGGCTCACCGAGGGCGGCGTCCAGACAGGCGGCGGGGTGGCGCCGAGGGCGCTCAGCGCGGCGCGGGCCGCGTGCCGCAGGGTGCCGACGACGGTGACCCGGCCGCGGGAGGCCGCCCGGTCGGGGCCGAGGAACGCGGCGACTACGGGCTTGTCCGCGCGTGCGGCGCGGGTCAGGACGCGTTCGGCGACGTCCGGCGCGGGAGGCTTGGAGACCAGGACGATCAGGGCGCAGCCGGAATCGGCGTCGAGCAGGTCGAGCGCGTCGAGCGTGGTGCGCGCGCCGACCTCGGCGCTCAGGTCGCGCCCGCCGGTCCCGATCATCTGCCGGACGCCTTCGCCGGCGGCGTCCAGGAGGCACGACACCTGTTGAAGTCCCGTGCCGGAGGCACCGATCAGACCGATGCGGCCGGGACGCAGCGCGTTGGTGAAACCGAGCGGTATCCCGTCGAGGAGCGAGGTGCCGCAGTCGGGGCCCATGGCGAGCAGTCCCTGCCGGTGGGCCTCCTGCTTGATCCGGATCTCCTGGGCGAGCGGCACGTTGTCGCTGAACACGAAGGCGTGCATGCCGAGCCGCAGCGCCTTGAGGGCCTCGGCGGCGGCGTAGGGCCCAGGGGTGGAGATCAGGGCGAGGCTGGTCGCGGGGTCCGCCTCGACCAGCGCACGCGGCACCACATCCCCCTCCCCTCCCCCGGGCAGCGCGTCCTGGGCCGGCTGATCGAGGAGTGCGGGCACCTCGTCGAGGGCGCGCTCGACGGCTTCGGCGGTGCCGCGCAGGGCGACGACGAGATCGGCGGGGCGGGCGGCGCGACCCTCGTCGGTGAGCAGCCCGGCATCGGCGAGCAGCCGCAGATTGGGCTCGGTCGCCATGACCAGGCTGGCGGCGTCGATTCCGGCCAGGGCGGTGAGGTGCTGAGCGGCGCGCATCAGGGCGACGGAGTCGGCATAGGCGTCGCGCCGTACGGAGTTGGTCGTGTGCGTCGCGGTCGACGTGGCGGACTCTGGGGCGGTTCGGGCGGCGGTTGCGGTCGGGGTCGGCTCCATGACTCGACCGTACGGCCGCCCCCGGGGGAGGTGTCTTCGGCGACCGGTGCCAGCGGGAGGGTGCCGATCACCGGCAGCGGCTGACAGTGCCCGCGGGCGCGGCGCGCCTCAGCATCGTCGGGACACCGCTCGTTCCCCGACGACTCGAAAGACGACTCGAAAGGTGTCGCTCATGCAGCTGCCCGATCCCGCCACACCCGCCACGCCGCCGTCCGGAGCCCTCTGCTGCTCGGGTTCGGGCTCGGCGACCGCCTGTGGCACGTCCTGCCGCTGACCGGCGCGGTGCTGTATCTGCTGTTCTCGCTGCCGCAATGGCGTGCCTCGCGGGCAGCCGCCGCGGCGCCGGTCAGCGTGCGCGCGCGCTGAGCAACCGGTGGGCGTGCACGGCCAGTTCCGTCTGCAGACGGCGCATCGGGTCCTTGTCCGGGGCGCCAGTGAGCCGTTCGATCTGCTTGAGGCGGTAGCGCAGCGTGTTGTAGTGGATGTGGAGTTCCTCGGCGGCCTCCACGCCGTTGCGGTCGTGCCGCAGGTACACGGCGAGGCTGTGCACGAGGCTGCCGTCGTGCCCGGCGTCGTAGCGCAGCAACGGGCCGAGCGTGTCCTCGACCAGGGCCTGGAGTTCGGGTGCGGGCAGCTGGTCGAGCAGCCGGTAGATTCCGCTCTCCTCGTGGAGCCGGACGAACGACCGTGCGGGGCCCTCGAGTTCGCGGCCGAGTGCGAGCGCGGACAGGGCTTCGCTGTGACTGAGGTGCAGGTCGGCGAAGTCGTCGCGGACGGTGCCCGCGGCGACGGCCACAGTCCGCCCCGGGCAGGCGGCGGCGACGGCGCGGCGCAGACGCTCGCAGTCGCGGCGCAGCGCGGTGCGGTCCGGGCCGCCCGGGGCCACCAGCAGGGTGAGGCCGCCAGGGGTTCCCCAGGCCGGGGTGTCCGCGCCGAGGGCGGTGCGGGCGGCGGCGAGCAGCCGGTCCTCGGTGAGGCGGGCACCGCCGCCCTCGGGGGCCGCCGCCGTGGCCTCCACCACGACGGTGGCACGGGGGCGTTCCAGGTCCCAGCCGAGGGCCGCGGCCCGGCGCGCCGACTCGGCGCGGTCGCGCGGCGGGTGGGAGACGAGCTCGGTCAACAGCAGGGTGCGGTATCGGCGTTCACGTTCGGCCAGCACCCGCTCCTGCACGGCGAGCATGGCCGCAAGACTCGCCACGTGCTCCACGGCGGTGGCCTGGTCCGGGTCGGGTTCCTGGCCGTCCGCCGTCCACAGGGCCACGTCACCGCTGGGCCGGTGGCCGACCGTGATGGGCCGGGTGAGAAGGGCCACGGCGTCCTGCGGTACGTCACCGACCGCCGCGAGGACCGTCCCGTCGGCGCCGCGGATGGCGGCGGGGCAGCCGGTCTCGCCCGCGAGCAGAGCGACGAGTTCACGGTAGGAACCGCCATCGAGGACGGCCCGCGAGAACCGGTCCCGCAGGGCCTGGGACCGTTCGAGGCTGAGGGCCTGGCGGTTGACGACGGTGCCGATGACCTCGGAGAGAATGTCGTTGAGCATCACGTCGCCGGGCAACTCGACGACGGGGAAGGCGAGTTCGTCGGCGCAGAGCAGCAGCCGGGCGGGCAGCCGCGGCAGGTACGGGCCGACCTTCACGCCGAGGGCGGCAAGGCCGCGGGCGGCCAGTTCCGGAACGAGGTCCGCCAGCGCCTGTTCGTCGTCGCGCACCGCGTAGGCGGTGGTGAGCAGGAACTCGCCACCGCGCATCCAGCGGATGATGTCCGGCACTTCCATGATGTTGGCGACTCTGATCGCGCGCCCGGCGCCGGCTCGGCCGGCCGCCAGGCGGGCGCCCGCGAGGGCGGGCAGCTCCAGCGCCCCTGCCACGGTCAGGACTCCGGCAGGGGTGGGCGCGTGCAGCGTCGGGGCAGTGCGGACTGAGGCCACGCAGCTCACTATGAGCGGCCGCCCTGCCGCTGTAAACGGCCAGGACACGACTGTGTATACAATATCTGGCGGCCGCCGACGCCTTCTGTCGTCCTGCCCGCGGGCACTGTCAGGGAGCGTCAACGAGCCCGCGTCCACACTGGCAACCGCTGCCCATGACCCTTTGCACCCTGCGTTCCTATCGTCCTGGCATGCCTCCTGGAACCGCACCTTCTCCGAGCCCCGTCCGGGCCCCGTTGCCGCCCGCCGGCGGCCCCGTGACCGTCCTGGCGATCGGCGGCAACGCCCTGCTGCGCGGCGGTGAGCGCGCCACGATCGACGAACAGTTCGAGGCAGCCGAGCAGTTGGCCGAGCCGGTGGCCGAGCTGGTGCGGGCCGGGCGCCGCGTCGTCGTCACCCATGGCAACGGACCACAGGTCGGGTTCATCAAACGGCGAGCCGACCTGGCCGCCGAACTCGCCCCGGAGCTGCCTTTGTTGAACCTCGACATGTGCGTGGCCGACTCGCAGGGCAGCCTCGGCCACATCCTCGTACGGGGCCTGTCGCGCCTGCTGCCGGCGCACGCCTCGCCGGTGGCGCTGCTCACGCACACGGTGGTGGACGCGGCCGACCCGGCGTTCGCCCGGCCCACGAAGCCCATCGGGTCGCACTATCCGCAGGAGCGCGCGGAGCTGCTCGCGGCCCGGCACGGGTGGACGGTGGGTGAGGACGCGGGGCGCGGGTGGCGGCGTCTGGTGCCCTCACCGGCCCCGCTGGACGTGGTCGAACTCGACGCGGTCAGGGCCCTGCTGGCCGCCGGGCACGTGGTGGTGGCGGGCGGGGGCGGCGGCATCCCCGTGGTGCGCGGCGCGGACGGCGCGCTGCGCGGCGTGGAGGCGGTCGTCGACAAGGACGCCACGTCCGCCCTGCTCGCCGCGGCGCTCGGCGCGGACGAGCTCATCGTGACGACGGGCGTGGACCGGGTCGCGCTGGACTGGGGCACGCCCCGCCACCGCGATCTCGACCACCTGGACGCCGCGGCGGCCCGCCGGCACCTGGCGACCGGTCAGTTCCCCGAGGGCAGCATGGGTCCGAAGGTGCGCGCGTCGCTGGCGTTCCTGGAGTCCGGCGGGCGCAGTGTGCTCATCACGTCGCCGCGCTCGCTGGGTGCGGCCCTGAGCGGCACCACCGGCACCCGCATCGAGACGGGCCGCGACACATCAGGTGCCGACCAGTAACACCGCAGCGGCAAGATCCCGGTTCTGGTCCGCAAGGCGGACTTCCCCGCCGGCACCTGACCTGACCCGTCGCAAGCCCAGCACCCGCAAGCCCCACCCCGCAAGCCCCGCACCCGCACTCCCCGCACGTACGGTCCCCATCCGCCACGACCACGTGAGGAGAACCCATCGTGAGCGCTCTACTGCTGCGCCACGCACGCGTCGAGGACTCTCCGGACCCGGCAGACATCCGGGTCCGTGACGGACGTATCGAGACCATCGGCCAGGACCTTCAGCCGCCCGACGGCGCCGAGGTGCTCGACTGCGCGGGGCGGGTGGTGATCCCGGGACTCATCGAGGCGCATCTGCATCCCGACAAGGCGCTGCTCGACTCCGTGCGGCCCAATCCCACCGGGACGCTCGCCGACGCCATCCGCGTCACCGCCGAGCTCAAGGCCGGCTTCACCCGTGACGACGTGCGGGCGCGTGCCGAGCAGGTGCTGCGGATGTGCGTCCTGAACGGGACCACGACCGTCCGCGCCCACCCGGACGTCGATCCGGTGGCCGGCCTCGTCGGCTTCGAGGTGTTGCTCGAACTGCGGGAGTCCTGGGCCGACTTGGTCACCCTGCAGGTCGTCGCGTTCCCGCAGGAGGGCGTCTTCCGGGCGCCCGGCACGGAGAAGCTGCTGCGCAAGGCGCTGGACGCGGGCGCCGACGCCATCGGCGGCTGCACCTACTCGGAGGCGTCGGTCGCCGAGTGCCACCGGCAGGTGGAGCTGGTGCTCGACCTCGCCGCCGAGTACGGGGTGCCCGCCGATCTCCATGCGGACTTCGCGGACGACTGCGGCGACGAGCGGTTCGCGCTGGCCGAGTTCATCGCGGCCCGCACGGTCGCACGTGGCCTGTCCGGGCGTGTCACCCTGGGCCACGCCACCTCCCTGGGCGGCCGCCCGCCCGCCGAGCGCCGCGCCGTGCTGGCCGACCTCGCCGCGGCGGGCGTGGCCGTGGTGCCGCTGCCGGCGACGGATCTGTTCCTCGGCGGGCGCGGCGACGACACAGCGGTGCGCCGCGGCCTCGCCCCGGTGCGGGAGCTGTGGGAGGCGGGGGTTCTCACGGCTTGCGCCACCAACAACATCCGCAACGCGTTCACCCCGTACGGAACCGGTGACGTCCTGGAGGTGGCGCTGCTGCTGGCCCGGCTGGGACATCTTTCGGGCCCGGCGGACCTGCGCCGGGTGCTGCGCATGGTGACGTACGACGCCGCGCGGGTGATCGGGCTCCCGGAGGGGGACTACGGGGTTCGCGAAGGCACGGTCGCGGACCTCGTCGTGCTCGACACGGACGACTACGACTCGGTGCTCCTGGAGCGCCCCATCCGTACCGCGGTGGTCAAGTCCGGACGTGTGGTGGCCCGTTCGACGTTCGCCGCGGAACTCGACAGCTCCCTCGTGACCGGTCGGGAGGCCTGACATGACCGAGACGACCACCGACCGGCAGGCGACGTCGGCCAAGGCCCCGCCACCGAGGCGGGAGCGCATACCCCACGAGATCGCGGCGTCGGTGCTGGCGGCCACGACCGCGTTCGTCGGCGGCACCGTGTGGCACCTGCCGCCCTGGGCGATCTTCATCCCCTGGGCAGGGATGTTCCTGCGCGGCGGGCCGAACCTCCCCGACGCCAAGCGACTGTGGCTGGCCATGCCGATGGGCTCGACGTACGCCCTGGTGATCGTGTTGCTGGAGACCCATCAGGGCACGGCCTTCGGTGAGAGCCAGCTCGCCCGCAACGCGTTCGGAGCGCTGTGCATCCTCGTCGTGAACTCCGCGCTGATGTACACGGGCAAGCTCAAGCTGTTCTCGCTGATTCCCGGCATGTTCTTCGGCTTCGCCAGCTACTTCGCGACGTTCTTCGGCGGGTTCGGCTACGACGTCGGCAACCCGTGGGCGGCGTGGGTGTCCGTGATCGCCATGAACGCGCTGGGGCCGGTGTACGCGTGGCTGTCGATGTCGCTGACGTTCCCGGTGAAGACACGGTCCTGACGGTCGCCGGGCTCCGCCTCGGGGGCGCGCCTGCCGCCGCGGGGCGGAGGTCTCCCTCCGCAAGGAACCGCAGCGACTGCGGCTCCCGCCGCAGCATCGAAGGGGAGGGCCGGACAGTCCGGCCCTCCCCCTGTGTGTACCGGGAGTTACTCGGTGACCTCGTGGTCGTGGCCGTCGTGCAGGCCACCGCCGCTGCCCGCCGAACCCTTGGTGTTCTGCGGGGCCACCGGCTTGTTCAGGAGGCTGGTGTCCCAGGCGTACTGGCCCACCGCGTTGGCGATGACGTCGATGTTGACGTCGAGCGCCTTGATGTTGATGTTCTTCAGGGTGTCGCAAGCGGCGTGGTAGCAGGGGTCGTACGCGACACCGGCCGTACCGCCGTACACCTTTGCCTGCTCCGCCGTCTTGATGCCCTCGGCGCCGGTGAAGGTGCCGCCCGAGGGGATGCCCACCTCGATGAACGGCCCGTAGTCCGACCGGCCGGTGAAGTCGGTGCCCTCGCGCGGGATGCCCCGGCTGTCCAGGTAGTCGGTGATCTGCCGCTCCAACTGCGCCGAGCCCTCCGGGCCGGGGCCGGCACCGACCTGGTCGGAGTCGTCGCCGTCGTAGACGAACTGGGCGTAGTTCGGCGAGGCGATCATGTCGAAGTTCAGGTACAGCTTGACCTTCGCACGGTCCGCCGCCGAGAGGCTGTCGACGTACGCCTCCGAGCCCAGCAGGCCGAACTCCTCGGCCGACCACCAGGCGAAACGCACCTTGTTCTGGACCTTCTCGTGGGCGAGGTTCAGGGCGACGTTGAGGATGCCGGCGGAGCCGGAGCCGTTGTCGTTGATGCCCGGGCCGGCCGCCACCGAGTCCAAGTGGGAGCCGAACATCACCACGTCGTCGGGGTCGCCGCCCTTGGTCTCGGCGATGACGTTGTACGTGTGCCGCATCTCGGCGAAGGTGCGGATCTCCAGGTTGACGGTCACCGCTCCGGAAGTGGCCTTGGCCGCCAAGGCCTCACCGTCCGCCTGCGTGACGCCGCCGGTCGGGATCTTCGCGGCGTTCGGGTCTCCCAGGGTGCCGTTGAGCGCGCCGTCGGTGTTGTTGTAGATGATCGCGCCGACCGCGCCCGCACCGGCGGCGGTCTCCTGCTTCTGCGCAAAGGTGCAGCCACCGCGCTTGATCAGCGCGATCTTTCCGGTGAAGGTACCGGGGGCGTAGTCCTCGGGCTCGCAGCCGGTGGTGTCGTCGACCGACACCACCGCGACCGGGGCGGTGATGCCGCCGGTGGGGCTGTTGGTGGAGTACGTCATGGCGATCATCGGGACGTCCTGCTGCTGCGGCGACACCACCCGCAGGCTCTCCGCCAGCGTCTGGCTGAACTGGTAGTCGAACTCGTTCCGGGTCACCGAGTACCCGGCCTTCCGCAGCAGGCCTTCGACGTACTCGGCCGACTGCCGGTGTCCCTCCGACCCGGCCACCCGGGTGTTCCCGTTCTTGTCGGCGATCCGCTGGAACTTCTTCAGATGCTCGTAGGCATCCTCGGCGTTGCTCGTGTTGACGAGCTTCTTCGCGAGATTGGCAGCCTCCTTGGCAGGGTCGCTGTGGGCGGAGGCGGTGCCCGATCCGATCAGAAGCAGGGGCGCTATGAGCCCTGCGACGGATACGGCGGCTACCGTGGTGCGGCGGTTCCGAGCGTTCAAGACGCTTCCTTCCGGCAGTCCATGAGAAATGGGCGTACTGGCCGCAAACAGGCCGAGCGACGTACGGCGGTACTCCGGGGCAGGCAGGGACGAAACCGGATCGCTCCGCCGCCCTGCCACCGGCAAGGAGAAAGGTATCTGCTCAGTAAACGCTTGGTAATGGGTTGGCAGGAATCTTCGGTGCCGGCGCTGCCCGTGCGCGTGCCGAGCGCACCGATCGGCCCCTGACCCGACCGAAGTTGGCTGGGAGTCACCGGTTCTGGCTAGTGCCCCGGCAGGCAGCGTTTGCCCGTTGAGGAGCGGCGTCCGGTGCGTGCTCTCGGTGTGCCGACCGGAAGTCCTCGTACTGGGCGTACTTGGGCTTTCGGGCGGTGCGGCGAGAGTGCGTGCCGGGCGTCGCGACGGGGCGAACGTTGCCTGTTGGGGCACTAGAGTCCGGGGCATGTCGAAGGTGGATGTCGGCCGCTATCTGGAGCGACTGGGTGTCGCGGCTCCCGGCGCGCCGTCAGTGGCGGGGCTGCGCGCGCTGCACGCCGCGCATGTGGCCCGGGTGCCGTACGAGACGCTGGAGATCCATCTGGGGCGGGCGACCACGGTGGATCCCGAGGAGTCGGTGGCCCGGATCCTCCGGGGGCGCGGCGGCTACTGCTTCCACCTCAACGGAGCCTTCGCCACCCTGCTCGACGCCCTGGGGTACGCCGTGACGTGGCACCGCGGCGGAGTCCAGGGCAGTCAAACCGCCCAGCCGCCCGGCGCGAACGCCAACCATCTGGCCCTCACGGTGGTCTGCGAGGGCCGGACCTGGTTGGTCGACGTCGGGCTCGGTGACGCGCTGTACGAGCCGCTGCCGCTCCGGGCCGGGGAGCACCGACAGGGGCCCTTCACCTATCGGCTCTCGCGGTCGGCGGTCGAGCCCGGCGGGTGGCGTTTCGACCACGACCCCCGCGGCTCCTTCACCGGGATGGACTTCACCATGGCACCCGCCGGGCCGGAGGACTTCGCCGCACAGCACCGGGAGTTGTCCACCTCGCCGAGTT
This sequence comes from Streptomyces sp. NPDC001292, assembly GCF_042896465.1. Taxonomy (NCBI): domain Bacteria; kingdom Bacillati; phylum Actinomycetota; class Actinomycetes; order Kitasatosporales; family Streptomycetaceae; genus Streptomyces; species Streptomyces sp. NPDC001292. Next base: position 186,098 of record NZ_JBIAXG010000004.1, on the reverse strand, counting down.
CAGGGTTTGTCCGGGTCGTCTCCGCGATCCGCAGGGATGCGGCCGGCACGGACGAGCTCCGGGGCTGCGTACTGGCCCGGACGGCGGGTGACGGGCGGTCGGAGCGGGAACTGACCACCGAGGCCGCCTGGTTCGGAGCCCTCGCGCAGGTCTTCGGGCTCACCCTCACCGACGTCGGCGAGGAGGAGCGGTCCGCGCTCTGGGAGAGGGTGCGCTCGAGCCACCGCGCGTGGCTCGCCGCCCGCTCCGGCTGACGGGATGGCACCATGCGGTGTGCCGGACTCGGCGGTCGACCGACCGCGCTGTCCGGGTGACCGGCTTCGCCGCTGCCGCTCGCGCCACGTACGACGTCATCCCTCCCGAGTATGCGCGCCGGTGGGACGCCGCTCCGGAGTGGGTCCGCGCCGAACTCGACCGGCACGGCCGTCGCCACCCGGTCGCATGCGGCCAGGGTGCCGTCCAGCAGGTCGGCACCGGCGCGTAGGTGACCACGGTGACAGGCCTACGCCCACCGGAGTGCCCGGGCGGTCCGAAGCGCCGTTGACGGCCGAAGTCCTCGAGCACTCGCCCGTGCGAGCTGAGTCGGCGCGATCCGGGCTGGGAGTCGGGTGTCCCGCCGGGCGATGAGCCGCCCGGCGGGACCGGTGCCACAGTGCTTGCCCACGTCTCCGGGTTCCTGGGCCCGGAGCCCGGCAGGCCTTTGCCGGGTCAGTCGAAGTAGTCAGGCTGGGTCTGGACGTTCAGCTGGTCCAGGTGGATCCTCTGGGCCGGGTCGGTGCGCCGGTCGCTGAGCTTGAGCACATCGAAGCCCTTGGCGATGTCGTTCGAGTAGATGTAGCCGTTGTAGTAGTACGCGGACCAGGAGCCGCCCACGGTCAGCCGGTCCGTGGTGAGCGGGCCCCGCTCGAAGTAGCCGATCTCCTTCGGCTTCGTCGAGTCGGTGAAGTCCCAGACAGAGAGGCCGCCCTGGTACCAGGCCTGGACCATGATGTCGCGGCCCTCGACCGGGATCAGCGAGCCGTTGTGGGCGACGCAGTTCTCGGTGTCCGCCTGGTGCCGGGGAATCTTGAAGTAACCGCGGAAGACGAGCTTGCGCTGGTCGCCCTTGCCCACGATGTCGTAGATGCCGTCGGCTCCGCGGTTCGGGCCGATGGCCGCGTTGCAGGTCGCGGCGCCTCCGCCGCCGAGTTCGTCGGTGAAGACGACCTTCTTCGCGGTCTGGTTGAAGGTCGCCGAGTGCCAGAACGCGAAGTTGACGTTGTCCTGGACCTGGTCGATGACCTTCGGGTGCTCCGGGTCCTTGATGGACATCAGGATGCCGTCGCCCATGCATGCACCGGCGGCCAGGTCCTTCGACGGCAGCACGGTGATGTCGTGGCAGCCGGTCGTCTTGGAGACACCCGGGTTGGTGGGCCCGCCGGGGTTGCCGCCGCCGTCGGGGCCGTCACCCGGGAAGAGCACCGCGAAGTTGACGACCGCGGCCTTCTCGGGAGCGTCGCGCGGCACCTTGACGATCGAGATGCCGTCGTGCGGGGGCTGGCAGTCGGGGAACGACGTGCTCGGCGAGTACGAGGACACGTAGATGTAGACGTTGCGGTCATCGGGAACGAGGGAGTGCGTGTGTGAGCCGCAGCTGGTCTCGACGGCCGCGACGTACTTCGGGTGCTTCTTGTCGCTGATGTCGAAGACCTTCATGCCCTCCCACGACGACTTCTCGCTCGCGGGCTGCGGCGTGCTCGAGCAGGAGTTGTCGCTGCGGGAGGAGTCGGTGGACAGGAACAGCAGGTTCCCGGAGACGGACACGTCGTTCTGCGATCCCGGGCACAGCACCTGGGAGACCGTCTTGGGAGCCTTCGGGTTGCTGATGTCGAAGATGCGGAAGCCGTCGTAGTTGCCGGCGAACGCGTACTTGCCCTGGAATGCGAGGTCGGAGTTCGTGCCCGGCAGGGCGTCCTTGGGGATGTTGACGAGGTGTTCGATGTTGTCGGAGTGGACGATCTCGTCCGGCGCCGGTATCTCGCCATTGGCGATGGCCGCTCTTGTCTCGGCCGCCTCACTCTTCGATACTCTCTGAGGCGCGGTGGTGGCATCGCCGGGATCGGGCGTCGCCACGGCCGGAGCGGCCGTGAGCAGCGCCGTCAACAGGCCGGCGGCGGCTGCCACGACCCCCAGGCGTCTGGGCCGTGTTCGGGGACTGTTCAAAAGGTTCACTGTTTCCTCCCTGGTCTCCGTTCGCAAGGGAACGGTTCACGCACAGCGGCAGTATCGTATTTTTCATGTACAGATCAAAAGATGGCAACGTACTCGTCGTGAAAGTTTTTGGTCGCGTCAAGTGGCGGGCAGTCGCCGCTCTCACCCTTGTCGCCCTCGCTGTCAGCGGGTGCGACTCGGACGCGGACGCCCCGGGGAAGAAGAGTGCTCCCGGCCCCTCGGTGATCGCTCCCGGCAAGCCCGGTGAGCCCGCCCGGACCCTGTCCGCCGAGGACGCCGCGAACGAGATGCCCGACGACTCCCCCAATGCGGCGGACTTCGAGTACGTCCAGATGATGATCGTCCACCACGGCCAGGCCCTGGAGATGACCGAACTCGCCGAGCACCAGGCGAAGTCGGGCGGCGTGAAGCGGATCGCCTCACGCATCGCCGCGGGTCAGGGTCCTGAAATCGATGCCATGAAGGGGTGGTTGAAGAACCACGGCGGGGCGCGGCGCACGAGCGGTGGCGCGGGCTCGGGGCACAACCACGACCACGCCGCGATGCCCGGCATGGCGACCGAGGCACAGCTGAAGCAGTTGCGCGCGGCGCGGGGCGCGGCCTTCGACGAGCTGTTCCTGAAACTCATGATCACGCACCACGACGGCGCGATCACCATGGCCACCTCGGTGCTCTCGGACGGCAACAACGTACAGGTCGAGGAGATGGCGAACGAAGTGATCGCCCAGCAGACCAGCGAGATCAGCCGGATGCGTGAGATGCCCTGACGATCGGCATGGCGTTCCGCGAGCCTCCCCCTGGGCACCCGGCCGTGCGATGCAGGAGGCAGCCGTAGTCGCCTCGCGCCCGCCCGCCGGCCGGCCGCACGGAGGGAGCCCTGTGCTCCAGGTAGCCGTCGTCGATGGACACGGCACCAGGCTGAACCCTGGCCCTTGCGGACCGTCCCTGTCGGCGCGTGCCGGCTCAACGTCCAGGAAGGCTGGTGGCACATCACCGCCCGCAACACGGCTTTGTTTCGGCATGGCCGGCGAGCTACCGCCGATCATCATCAGCGACCTCTTCGGCATCCACCGGAACACCGCTGCTCAGTGGGTGGCTCCGGCCCAGGACAGCTGGGCCGGCTGCCTCGCGGCCCTCAGAACCCGCCCTTGAAACCCCGTTCTCGAAGCGCCTACGCGAGATCACCGAGTGCTCAGGGGCGGTTTCTCATCCCAACCGTCCCCGGTGTCCCAGATGCGCAGCCGCAGGGTCTCACCGGGGAAGAAGACCCCCGCGAAGCGCGTACGGCACGCCGCGATGCGAGTGGCGTCCCCGCCCAGCAGGCGGTCGGTGACGGCTTTGACCGCCATCTCTTCGCCCCTTCCCCCTCAGGAGTAGGTGATCTCGACCCGATCGGTGAGTGGCACGGCCTGGCAGGCCAGGACGTATCCCTCGACGATGTCCTGGTCGTCCAGGACATCGTTGCGGAGCATCTGCGCGGAGAGCATCCGGATCGGGGTTATCTCATGTTCATGACCGCACGGCAACGCCCTCCAGCACCATCGACAGGTACTGGCGGGCGATCTCCTCCGGGCTGTGCTGTCCGCCCGGCCGGTACCAGGACGCGGCGACCCATACGGTGTCGCGCACAAAGCGGTAGGTGAGTCGGATGTCGAGGTCGGCGCGGAAGACCTTGGCGGCCACTCCGCGCTCCAGCGTGCCCAGCCACGCCTTCTCGAACCTCACCTGCGAATCGGCGAGATAGCCGAAGCGCGGCTGGGTCCGGAGGTGCTTGGACTCCTTCTGGTAGATGGCGACCGCGGCGCGGTGCCGGTCGATCTCCCGGAAGGACTCGGTGACGAGGGCCTCGATCGTCTCCCTGGGGCCGAGCCCGGCGGCGAGCACGCCCTCGTACCTGGCCCATAGCTCGTCCAGAAAGGTGGAGAGGATCTCGTCGAGCATCGACTCCTTGGAGTCGAAGTGGTAATAGAGGCTGCCTGCGAGCATCCCAGCCGCGTCAGCGATCTTGCGGACGGTGGTGGCGTTGTACCCCAGTGCGGCGAACACCTCGGCGGCGGTGGCCAGGAGTTCCTCGCGCCGCTCGGGCGACGGGCTCATCGTGGTCTTCTTGCTGTGGCTACTTTTCGGCACCTGGCCATTCTCGCCTCACGCGTGCTGGCTGCTGACGGACAGGGCCTCGCCCGTCATGTAGGAGGCGTAGCCGGTGGCCAGGAACACGCCGCGCTTCCGCCCGCGTCCTGGAACAGCCGCGGACACCCCCCGCGTTGCCACGCACATGACGACGAACGCGCCGCGGCCCGAGGTGCTGCGATACACCGCCTTCTCCAGCGCCCCCGACGGCGGAAACCCCGCCGGCGTCGTTCTGGACGCCACCGCCCTGGACGACAGCGACATGCTGGCCATCGCCGCCGACCTCGGATACTCGAAGTCCGCGTTCCTGACCGCGCCCCCGGAGGGCCGTGACCCGTTCCCCGTCGGCGGCGTCGTCGAGGACCCGGCAACCGGCGCCGCGGCCGCCGCGTTCGGTGCGTACACCCGTGAGCTCGGCCTGGTCCCCGAGGACGCCGTCCTCACCCTGCATCAGGGCGAGGACATGGGCCGCCCTGGCGAACTCACGGTGACGCTGCGCGCGGGTGACCCGCGCGTCCGCGTCAGCGGCACGGGAGTTCGCATCAGCTGAAGCGCCGGCCCAAGACCAGTGGGGTGACGGTGACGGCCCGGCCGGGGTCACGGTCCCACTCGGCGTGCGCCTTGCTCACAGCAGACGGTGAGCGCGACGCGCCCCCCTTGTGGCGCTGCGGTCGCCCATCACGTACTGGTGACGGTGGTGCGGGCGGACTCGTCGACCTGGAGGGTGAAGACGTCGGGGCGCGCGTAGTGGCCGGTGGGGTCGAAGTCGAAGCGGGCACGTGTGAGGTCGTCGAGGTCGAGTTCGGCGGTCAGGATGCCCTCACTGTCGCGGAGCGGGCCGGCGAGGACCTCGCCGAGCGGGGAGACGATGACGGAGCCGCCGCCGATCAGGACGGTGTCGGGCGCGTCGCCCTGGACGGGGTGGAGGTCGGCGGGCAGGGCTTCGCGGCGCAGGTACTGGTTGGCGCTGAGGACGAAGCAGCGGCCCTCCAGGGCGATGTGCCGCATACTGGCCTGCCAGGCATCGCGGTCGTCCACGGTCGGCGCGCACCACAGGTCGATGCCCTTGGCGTACATGGCCGTGCGGAACAGCGGCATGTAGTTCTCCCAGCAGATGGCCGCGCCGAGGCGGGCGGTGCCGGTGTCGACGACGGGGAGGGTGGAACCGTCGCCCTGACCCCACAGGTAGCGTTCGGCGGCGGTCGGCATGAGCTTGCGGTGCAGGCCCAGATAGCCGTCGGGGCCGAAGAAGAGGGCGACGCAGTAGAGGGTGCCGCCCTGGCGTTCGACGGCGCCGACGACGGCGTGGCAGCCGAGCTCCCGGGTGAGGGCGGCCAGGGTGTCGGTCTCGGGGCCGGGGACGTCGATGGCGGCGGCGTGGTAGCGGCGGAACAGTTCGCGGCCGGCCGGGGTGCGGCTGCCGACGGTGATGTCGAAGTCCAGGCCCTTGGGGTAGCCCCCGAGGAACGCCTCGGGCAGGACGACGACCTCCGCGCCTCGGTCGCCGACGGCCTCCCGAATGAGTTCCTCGGCGCGCTTCAGCGCGGCCTTCGTGTCGAACAGCGGGGCGGCCGCCTGGACGACGGCAGCGGTCACGGTACGGCGGGACTCGGGGGCCGCGGCAGCGGCCTGGGGCAGGGAAGTCATGGCCCCGAGACTAGGAATCCCCGAATCGCCGAGCAAGGCAATGACGGAGACGGGGACGCCGCCGGCAGCGGATCCAACGCCGGTGACAGTACCGCCGGTGACGGCGACCCGGCCGCCGGGCAGGTCGCCGAGGGCTTGGTCCGTGGTGACGACCAGGTCGGCGTTGCGGATCAGCAGATCGGCGGCGGTCACCCTTCTGCCTCCGGGTAGTCGTCCAGGATGGCGAGCGCCGCGGCGGTCGCGGCGACCGGGTCGCCGGCGCGCACGGCTTCGAACAGCGCCGTGTGGAACGGGTCTTCGCCGGCGTCGTCCATGCACTGGTTGGCCTTGACTGTCTCCCACAGGGCGTCGCTCATGTTCCGGTAGAGGTCGCTGAGCAGCGGGTTGTGGGACGCCTCGGCGATGCGCAGGTGGAAGTCGACGTCCGCATCGGTGAAGGCGTCCAGGTCCCGGGCCCGGCCTGCGGATTCCCTGCGTTCCATGGCTTCGCGGAGCGCGGCGAGGTCGCCCTCGGTGCGCGTCGTGCTGGCGAGGCGGGCGGCGACTATGTCCAGGCCGCGGCGGACCTGAAGGATGTCCGCGGTCCTCGCCCGGTCGAAGTGCCGGCGCAGCGCGACCTGGCCCTCGTCGGTGGCGGTGACATAGGTGCCGTCGCCTTGACGGGTGGTGAGCAGTCCGGCGTGGACGAGCACCCGGACCGCCTCGCGGATGGAGAGCCGGCTCACGGCGAGGGCCGCGGCGAGTTGGTCCTCCGGCGGTATCCGGTCGCCCACCTGCCATGTGCCCCGCGCGATTTCTCCGCGCAACTCGTTGATCACGGTGTCGACGATCGACACCCGTGCCACGGGTTTCATGCACCCCCCTTCCCTAATCATCTGATGACTTGATAACCATATGGCTCTCCGAGGGCAGAGTTCCAGCCCTTTCACCGACTCTTAGGGGGCCGCTGGCATGACCCACGCCCTGTTCACCCACATCCGCCCTCATGGCGGCGATCCTCACGACGTGCTGGTGACCGACGGCCGCATCGCGGCCATCGATCCCGCGACGCGGCCCGGGAACTGCGTCGTCGTCGACGGCGGCGGTGCCCTTGCCCTGCCTTCCCCCGTCGACGCGCACATCCATCCCGACAAGTCGACCTGGGGCCGGCCGTGGCTGAGCCGCGAACCCGCCGACACGCTCCGCGAACTGATCACGAACGACGTCGCCACCCAGCGCGCCATGACCTCTCCGGTACACGAACGCGCCGGCGCCCTGATCGCCCGGGCGGTCGGCCGCGGTACCCGCGCGATGCGCGCGCACGTCGATGTCGCACCCGTCCACGGGCTCTCCCACCTGCACGGGATCCGCGCCGCCGCCGCTCCGTTCGCAACGGCGATGGACCTGCAGGTGGTGGCCTTCCCCCAGCTCGGCCTCCTCACCGAGCCCGGCACCGCCGACCTGCTGGAGCAGGCCGTCAAGGAGGGCGCCGACATCGTCGGCGGCCTGGATCCGATCGGCATCGACGGTGACCTCGACGGGCATCTGGACGTGCTGTTCGGCATCGCCGAGCGCACCGGCGCACCGATCGACATCCACCTGCACGACCGCGGCCGAGCGGGCCTGGACCAGGTCGCCGAGATCGCCCGCCGTACCCGGGCCGCGGGCATGCAGGGAGAGGTCACGATCAGCCACGCGTTCTGCCTGTCCGACTGTGACCCCGCCGAGTTGGAGCGCACCGCCGAGCTACTGGCCGACGCGGACGTGGCGGTGACCACCTGCGCGCTGGGCAGCGAGCCGGTCGTGCCCTTCCGGCCGCTGGTGCGACGGGGCGTGCGGGTCGCCGCCGGTTCGGACGGAGTGCGGGACGCCTGGACCCCGTTCGGCGACGGCGACATGTTCACGCGGGCGCATCTGCTCGCGTACCGCACCGATGCCCGCACCGACGAGGAACTGGCGGCGTGCTACGCCGTGGCGGCGCACGGCGGCGCGGACGTCATGGGCCTGGAACGGTCCGAGCTGCGGGTCGGCGACCCTGCCGACTTCGTTCTGCTGGCCGGGGAGTCCGTCGCCCAGGTCCTCGTCGACCGGCCGCTGCCCGCGATGGTCGTCCGTGCCGGGAACGTCGTCGCCCGTGACGGGCGCCTCGAGAGGACCACCCGGTGAAGCGCCGCAGGCCGGCCCTGCTCACCGGCGGACTCGCGCTCGCCCTGACTGCCTGCGGCACCACGACGCTGGGCGGGCAACGAGCGGCCAACACGACGGCGGACCTCGCCACCACCACCGCGTCGGCCACCCACGGTGTGGACCGGATCGCCTGGAACCTGCCCTACGAGCCACAGACGCTGGACCCGATCCGCTCCTTCAACTACGCCGAGAACACCGCGTTGGCCAACATGTGCGAGAGTCTGATGCGGCTCACTCCCGACCTGAAGATCCGCCCCGGTCTGGCCGAGAAGGCGGAGAATCCGACCCCGACCCGATGGGTCTACACACTGCGCAAGGACGTCAGGTTCTGGGACGGCGACCAGATGACCGCCGACGACGTGGCGGCCAGCCTCAACCGTCACCTCGACCCGACGCTGGGCACCTGGTGGAGCGACTACTTCGAGACTGTCGCCTCCATCAAGGCGACCGGGCCGTACCAGGTCACGATCGACCTCAAGCAGCCCGACGTGCTCTTCAACCAGGCCATGGCGACCGCCGCCGGAGCCGTCGTGGAGAAATCGTTCCTGGACAAGGCCGGAAAGAACCTCGGCTCTCCCACAGGCGGACTCATGTGCACCGGACCCTTCAAGTTCGCCGGCTGGAAACCCGGCGACTCCCTGCGGCTGACCCGCAACGACAGCTACTGGGACCCCGGACTCGAAGCGAAGTCGCGGACGTTGGTATTCCGATTCATCGCCGACGAGACCACCGCGGTCAACGCCCTGCGGTCCGGTGAGGTCGACGGGCAGTACTTCTACCTCCCTCCTGCCGGACTCAGCCAACTGGACAACTCCCCCACCGGCTCGGTCACGCTCGGCCGCTCCCTCACCTTCTGGACTCTGCTCGGCGCCGCCAAGTCCGGCCCGTACGCCGACCCGCGCGTGCGTGAGGCGTTGTCGGCCGCCCTCGACCGCCCGGGAATAGCCCGGGTGATCTTCCAGGGGGCAGCCGCCCCGGAAAGCTCGTTGGCCAACTCCGACTACTGGGGCTATGCCGCCGGCACCTTCCGCGCCGCACACGACGCTCTGCCCCCGGCGAGCCCCGACCTCGCCCGCGCCCGGCGGCTCCTGAAGGCCGCCGGCAAGCCCTCCCGTCCCCTCACCATCGGCATCCAAGGCAGTTCGGCGGTGCACGAACAGACCGCGAGCATCATCAAGGCCGCCGGCGAGGACCTCGGGCTCCGCGTCACGATCAAGGTCATCCCGGTCGAGCAGTACGGCAACCTCTACAGCGACCCCAAAGCCCGGGAAGGCATCGACGCCTTCCTGAGCACCTGGTACGGCAACATGCCCGATCCACTGGACGCCTACCGGGTCTTCACCAAGGGCGGCCGGTCCAACTTCAACGACTACGCGTCCGTGGACGGCGCCGTCAGACAGGCACAGGCCGCCTACGACCCGCAACGGCGGGCCGAGCTGGTCAGCGGAATCCAGGCCGCCGTCAGCCGTGATGTGCCCTGGACACCCATCACCTCCCTTCCCGTCATCCTCTACATGAACAAGCGGATCACCGGAGCGGTCGCCTCGTTCTCGTACCTGTACTACCCCTGGGCCGCCGGGATCGGTGCGCGATGAGGTGGCCGACATTCCTGGCACGACGGCTGGCCGCGCTCGCGGCGGTCCTCCTCGTGGCCTCCTTCCTGGTGTACGGGCTGCTCTACACCGTTCCCGGCGGTCCGATGGCGTTCCTGCTGGGCAACCGCAGCGGCAGCCCCGAGCAGATCGCGGCGATCCGTCACCAATACCACCTCGACGAGCCGTTCCTGGTCCGCTACTTCAGCTGGCTGGGCGACGCGCTCCACGGTGACTTCGGTCAGTCCCTGGTCTACCGCCAGGACGTGTCCGCCCTGATGTCCACCCGGCTGGCGACAACGGGGCTGCTGGTGCTGTACGCCGCGGTGATCATCGTCGTCATGGGCATCGCCCTCGGCCTGCTCGGAGCGCTGCGACGGGGCCCGGTCGACGCGGCCGTCTCGGTGGTCAACAGCGTCTTCCTGGCCACTCCCACCTTCGTCGTGGGCGTAATACTGGTCGTCGTCTTCGCCCTGAGTCTGGGCTGGTTCCCGGTCTTCGGCCCGGGAACGGGCCTGGGCGACCGGCTGTATCACCTGACGCTGCCCGCCATCGCCCTCAGCCTCGGCAGCGCCGGCTTCCTGGCCCGCATCACCCGTGCCTCGGTGGGCGCGGAGTTGCGCCGCGAACACGTGGAGACGGCGCGCAGCCGCGGATTCTCCGAGTCCCACATCGTCCGCCGGCACGTGCTGCGCAACGCGTCGATCCCGGTCGTGACCGTCATGGGCCTCACCGTGGCCGGCCTGATCGCGGGCTCCGTGGTCGTCGAGAACATCTTCGCGCTGGACGGACTCGGCTCCCTGCTGGTGCGGGCCATTCTCCAGCGGGACTTCGCCGTGGTGCAGGGCGTCGTTCTCGTCCTGGTCACCGCGTTCGTCATCGTCAACCTGGTGGTCGACCTGTGCTACTCGCTCATCGACCCCCGTCTGTCTCCAGGGGAGGCGGCATGAAGGCACGCCTGGGCCCGACGGGCCTCGCAGCAGTGGCAGTGCTCGCGGTCATTGCCGTGGTCAGCGTCTGTGCGCCGCTGCTGGCGCCCTACGATCCGAATCGGCCCGACCTCTTCAACGCGCTGGCCGGGAGCACCGGCAGCCACCTGCTCGGTGGTGACGCGCTCGGCCGGGACATCCTGTCGCGGCTGATGTTCGGGGCCCGCACGACGCTGCTGGGCCCGCTGGTCATCATCGCACTGTCCACCGTGGTGGGCACCACGCTCGCGATCATCGCCGCGTGGTCCGGAGGCCGGGTCGACGCCGTCATCTCCCGGCTGCTCGACGTACTGTTCGCCGTGCCCGGCATCGTGTTCGCCCTGGTGACCGTGGCCGTGCTCGGTCCCGGTATGACAGGAGTGGTCATCGGCCTGTCCGTGGCATACACGCCGTACGTGGCCCGCGTCGTCCGCAGCGCCGCACTGCGGGAGCGCGGTCTCCCCTACGTCGCGGCCGCCTGGCTCCAGGGCAGATCGGCCGTCGCCATCTGCGGGCGGCATCTGCTGCCCAACCTGCGCCCGTTGATCGTCGCCCAGTCGGTGTCGGCACTCGGCTTCGCGATCATCGACCTGGCCGCGATCTCGTTCCTAGGACTCGGTGTGCAGCCACCCGCAGCCGACTGGGGCCTGATGGTCAAGAACGGACTGGACGGCGCGATGCGCGGCCAGCCGATGGAGGCCATCAGCGCGGGCGTGCTGATCGTGATCGTGGTGGTCGCGGTGACGGTGCTCGGCGACCGCATGGGTGCTCAGCAAGGCGGTGCGCGATGAGCAACGATCTCCTGGTCCTGGACCGGTTGCGGCTCGAGGTTCCGGCCGGCCGCAGGCAATGGCGGACGCTCGTCGACGACGTCAGCCTCACCGTCGCCCCGGGCGAAGCCGTCGGTCTCGTCGGCGAATCCGGTTCGGGGAAGTCGATGACCGCGCGGTCCGTCCTGCGGCTGACCCCGCCCGGCGCACGGCTGAGCGGCCGGATCCAGTTCGACGGCACGCCGGTCCCCGACCTCGGGACGCGGGAGCTGCGCGCCCTGCGGGCGCGCCGGGTCGCGATGATCTTCCAGGACCCCCGGGCGCACATCAATCCGGTCCGCAGCATCGGTGACTTCCTCACCGAGGCGCTGGTCACCAACCTGTCGGTACCCCCGAAGCAGGCTCACGCCAAGGCCGTCCGTCTCCTCGCCGATGTCGGCATCACCGACGGCGAGCGCCGGATGCGACAGCATCCGCACGAGTTGTCCGGCGGACTGCTCCAACGCGTCATGATCGCATCGGTGCTGGCCGTGGAACCCGACCTGGTGCTCGCAGACGAGCCCACGACCGCTCTGGACGTGACCACCCAGTCGGAGGTGATGGCCATCCTGGACGAACTGCGCCGGGACCGCGGTATGGCCATGCTGCTGATCACCCACGACCTCGAGCTCGCCGCAGCGACCTGCGACCGCATCGGCGTCATGTACGCCGGACGGATCGTGGAGGTGCAGTCCGCAGAGGCGCTCACCGGATCCCCCCAACATCCCTACAGCAGTGGCCTGTTGACCTCCCGACCGAGTATCGACCGGGTCGTCCGTCCACTGCCCGTCGTCCCCGGCCGGGCGATCGCGGCCTTCGAGGCGGGCAATGGCTGCGCCTTCGCACCCCGCTGCGCGGTCAGCACACCGGAGTGCTCGACCGCCCGCCCGGCGCTGCGCGCGGTGGGCAGCGCCCACGTCGCCTGCATACGAGCGGAGGAACCGTGACCGAGATCCTGGTCAGGGCAGAAGGTCTGCGCAAGGTCTACGGGAAGGGCGCCGTCGCCGTCGACGACCTGTCCTTCACCGTCGCCCGCGGTGAATCACTGGCCGTCGTGGGCGAGTCGGGCTCGGGCAAGACCACCGTCGCCCGCATGCTGCTGGGTCTGGAAACTCCCACGGCCGGCACGATCAGCGTCTGCGGACGACCACGGACGGGCCGGACCGGCTCGGCCGAACGGCGCCGCCGGGCCCGGGAGATCCAGATGGTCTTCCAGGACCCGTACTCCTCGCTGGACCCGTTGCAACGCATCGGGGACGTCATCGAAACCAGCCTCGCCCTGCACTTCCCGCTCAGCACGCACCAACGGCGCAGCCGGGCCCTGGAACTGCTGGAGGCCGTGGGGCTGACCGACCGGCACGCCACGATGCTGCCCCGTCAGCTCTCCGGCGGACAGCGACAACGCGTCGCCATCGCCCGCGCGATCGCCGTCGAACCGCAGGTTCTGGTGCTGGACGAGGCGGTCGCGGCACTGGACGTCTCCGTGCAAGCGCAGATCCTCAACCTGCTGACCGACATCCGCGGGCGCAGCGGCATCAGCTACGTGTTCATCTCGCACGACCTGGCCGTCGTCAACCAGATCAGCGACACGGCGATCGTGATGTCCGCCGGCCGCGTGGTCGAGCGCGGGCCGACCCAGCAACTGCTGCGCGCCCCACAGGAGGAATACACCCAAACCCTCCTGGACGCGGTCCCCCGACCCGGCTGGAAGCCCCGCCGTCGCGCGGACGGCTCCCACCCTTCCCCGCACCCCACTTCCCCCCGTCCCCAAAACTGAAAGGCCATCACCATGTGTCAGGACCACCATCAGCCGCCTCCCTCACACGTCGCCCGGCGCGGCGTCCTCGCCACCGCGATGGCACTGGCCGGCGGATCCCTGCTCGCCGGCACGGCCGAGGCGGCCGCGCGTACGCCGGAACGGAAGGCACCCGGCACCGGCCCGGCGCCGTCCGGCGGCACTCTCGTCGTCGACGGCGGCACCCTCCTCGACCCGCTGACCGGTGCGGTGACCGCCGACTCCGTGGTCGTCATCGTGGACGGCACCGTGCGGGCCGTGGGCAGCCGGGACGCCACCCGGCGTGCCCGCGCGGCGCTACGAGCGGGCGTGACCGTGGTCGACGCCCACGGCCGGTGGGTGCTCCCCGGCCTGGTCGACGCCCACATCCACATCAACTCCCTCACCGAGGCCGGCACGGCCCTGCGTCAGGGGGCGACCAGCGTGCGCAGCGGGTCCACCGGCTTCTACCAGGACATCGCCGTGCGCGAACTGGCCCGATGGGCCCCGGCCCGGGCACCGCGCATGCGGGCCGCCGGCATCTTCGTCACCCCCGACCTCGGCGACACGATCCTGGCCGACCCCGACCTCGCTCCGCTTGCCCGCCTCAAGGACGGCGTCCGCTCGTCCGAGGCACTGCGCCACGTGGTCGACGTGAACCTGAACCGGGGCGCGGACGTCATCAAGACCCGGGTCAACGACCGTGCGGGCCTGCCGGACCAGGACCCGCTGCACCAGGTGTACAACCGTGAGCAACTCGCCACGGTGGTGGCGGCGGCACGACGCCGCGGAGCCGACGTGCTCTGCCACAGCTACAGCGAACAGGGCTGCCGCGACGCCGTCCTGGCGGGTATCCGCAGTCTGGAGCACGGTGTCTTCGTCGCCGAGGACACGCTGCACGAAATGCGGCGCCGCGGTACGTACTTCACGCCCACCCTGACCGCCATCGCCGGGCTGGCCGAATCCGACGACCCCGTGCTCGCCGCGCGCGGGCGCGAGTTCCTCCCCGTACTGCAGCAAGCCGTGCGCACGGCGCACGACATGGGCGTCCCAGTGGCGGCCGGGACCGACTCCGCCGGGGGACAGATCGATCCGATCGGCGGTGAGGTGGTGCTGATGCACCAGGCCGGCCTGCCGGCCCTGGACGCCATCCGCACCGCCACTACGACGGCGGCACGGCTGACCGGACTGAGCCGCAGCGCAGGGCGGCTGGCCCAGGGCTTCCGTGGCGACGCGGTGCTGCTCGCCGGCAATCCGCTGGAGGACGTCACAGCACTGAGGACGCCGAGCGCGGTGATCAGCAGCGGCGTCGTCGTCGGCAGCTGACGGCCGCCTGCGCGAGCGGTGCGCGCTGGTCTCGACGCGAACTGAGCGTGCTGCTTGGCCACGGTGGCCAAGCAGCACGCTCAGTCACGAGGCAGGGCCTCGGGCACCCTGAAAGGATTCCTCTCGTCGTCCTGTCGATTCTCCCTCCGGCCATTCGTCATATCCGCGCAACCAACCCCATGCGCGCGGAGCGCACCGTGAAGTACCTGCTGCTGATCAACACCCCGTCGTCCGACTCCACCGCCGCATCCAGATCCCGAAGCAACTGTTGGAGGATGGCCGAAGACACCTCCGAAAGCCACGCCCGCTCCGGGGTCTTCTTCACGGCCGTCAGCCGCATGGACGACTCCCCCGACGTGGCGAACGGCCGCCCTGCAGCGCGGGCGTGGGCGTCTCCGCCCGGTACCCGCGCAAGGAGTACGACAACCACGCCCGCAGGTACCGTGGGGCGGCCTTTTCTGGTCGGGCTCGTACTTCGCCGGAAGCTGCGGCGAAACACCGCTGGCCGTTGTACGCCAGTACGGGTAGAGGCAGGTCGCGTCGCCGTCTTCTCGTCAGTCGGGGCCCACTCTGCCGACTTCGGGGTCGGGCAGGCCTGCCAAGAGTGCAGCGTTCGTGACGGCATCGGCGTGGGGGCCGAGCCATTCGCAGAGCAGGATGGTGGCATCGTCCTGCAAGTGGTTGCCGTGGTGGCGCAGGTGGCCGCGGATGAGGCGGCGGAGGGTTTCGGGGACGTTGAGCCCGTCGGCGTGGTGGCGGATGAGAAAGTCGATGAAGCGGGCGATACCGAATTCCTCACCGCCGCTGGTGCGGGCTTCGGTGATGCCGTCGGTGTAGAGAACGAGACGATCGCCGGGTTGGAGCGGCTCGTGGCACAGGGCGGTGGGCAGGCCCAGGTCGGTGCACATGGGATGCGCCGGCGGACACTGCAGGAGTGGTCCAGCGTCCGCCACGGATGACGACGGGCGGAGGGTGGCCGTGGTTGGTCCAGGTCACCATGCCGGTGGCGGTGTCGAGGTTGGCCAAGATGCCGGTGACGAAGCGTGACGGACCGAACTGCTCCAGCAGCACCTGCTCGATGGCATCGCCGAGATGCTCCAGACCGGTGCCCTGCCTGGCGGTGGTTGCGGCAGGCAGCCATCGCGAGGTTGGCGGTCAGACCGGCCGATGTGTCGTGTCCCATGGAGTCGAAGATCGACAGATGGACGGTGCCGGCGGCGGTGGCGTAGTCGTAGGCGTCGCCACTGACTTCGTAGGCGGGCTCCATCACAGCGCTGATCACCACCCGGTGGTCGGCGTAGGTACGCGGCGGCATCAGCGTCCACTGCATCTCCGCGGCGACGTTCATGGGCTGGGTGCGGGTCAGGCGGGCGTAGGAGTCACTGATGTCCTGGCTGGCGACCACCAGCATCGCTACCAGCGAGGCCAGTGCCAGCATGTCCTGGTATGCGTCCTCCCCGTCCTCGACGGTGGTCACGTGCAGCACGCCGAGGCGTTCGGTGCCGTCCAGCAGCGGTACCCACCATCCGTGGGGGCCGTCCGCGCTCCCGGGGGCAGGCACGATGCGACCCTGCTGATAGGCGCGGCCCGCGACGGTGCCCTCGATGGTCAGCTCCGCTCCGCCATCCGGGGCGTGCACGGGGACGTCGAGCCCGTCGCCGGTGACCAGTCGCAGGACTTCGCGCCGAAGGTCGCCCAGGTAGATCAGAACGTCGTGGAAGCCGGCTGCCGCGGCGTGGTCGGCCACGCGCGAGGGCAGGCTCTCGAACGGCGTGACGTGGCTTTCGGCCAGCAGCCCCGTCAGCATGCGCCGCATTGCGCTGTCCCGCTGCGTCACGAGTGACCTCCGTACGACTCGCACGGCGCGGCGTCCACGAGAGCCTGGAGAAACGGCTCAAGGGAGCAAGTTCCCAGCACCAGGGAGGTCGACTCCGGCCGTTCGTATGCCTGGTCAGCCATGATGCTGTCCGAACGCCCCTGGCCAGGGCCTGCTCAGCATTTCACGCCGCCGCATACCTCGCGCGGAACAAGCTCTGGGTGCGCACCAGGTCCCGAGAGGTGCGCGACCGCAGGTTCCCGGCCGGCCGGTCAGGTGGCGACGGGCAGATCGCGAGTCTGCTTGGCGGTGGGCATCAAGCGGGGAACGAGGCGGACGTAGGCGACCATGCCGAGGACCTCGACCAGGGTCTGGGTGACCACCACGACCGCGGCCACGGCGAGCGCGTCGGGCAGGGAGAGGGCGAGAGGCAGAACGACCAGGGAGTTGCGCGTCGCGCCGGTGAAGACGATCGCCCGCCCGGCGCCGGTGTCGAGGCGGAACAGGCGGGCGACGACCTTCCCCGCGAAGGCCATCACCAGCAGGAACAGAACGTAGAAGGGGACGACGGCGGCGACGTCGGCGAAGCTGTCGTCGAGCTTGGGGACCTGCGAGGCGACGACCGTGAGCAGGGTCGCGGCCATCAGCGGCACCATAGTGGTGGTCGCCGCGTCGGAGACCTTCTGCCCGGCCGGACGGCGGGCGGCCCACGCCTGCAGCGCCCAGGCCAGCGCGAGCGGGATGACGATCAGGAACGCGAAGGCTTCCAGGAACGGGCCGGCCTCCACGATGTCGGCCAGTTCGGAACCCATGAACAGGTACAGGAACAGCGGCAGCAGCAGCATCTGGGCGACGAGCAGCAGCGGAGTGGCGGCGAGCAGGCGGCGGCCGGAGCCGCCGGCCAGCCCGCAGAAGACGATCACGTAGTCCACGCAGGGGCACAGCAGCACCAACAGCACCCCGACCCGCACGGCTTGGTCGGCGGGGAGGAACGCGAACATCGCCGCGACCACCAGCGGCACCACCACGAAGTTCACCACCAGGGCCGCGGTGAGGAACCGGCCGTCGCGCAGCGATCGGACCAGTTCGGCGGCGGGTACCTGGAGGAAGGTCACGAACAGCAGGGCACCGAGCACCGGGTTGATCGCATGCTCCAGGCCCGGCCCGGCACCGGGGGCCAGCCGGCCCAGCAGTCCGCCGACGCCCATCGCCGCGAGGTGGATCGCGACCTGGTGGTGTTCCATGTGCCCGACCAGTCCCCGCGGTCCCTGCTGCGACACCCCGACTGCTCCCTCGTGCTCGTCCGGCCCGCCCCGCGGCGTCCGGCTCCCCATCCTCGCAGGTCACGCCACCGAAACGAACACCGGCAGCGCTGGGTCTGTCAGCGCGGCGGCGCGCTGTCCCGCAACGCCGTCGGACGGCGGGCGTGCCGAGATCAGCAGGCGCCGGGCTGGAGTGACAGGCCGCGGCCAGGCGGCGCCGACGCACGACGAAGAGCCCCGCTGCTGCGGCCGAGGGTGCAGGCGACCGGGGCATCCCGTCACGCCTCCGGGTCCGGGCCGGGAACGCGCCCTCCCACCGAGCCTTCCGTAGCGGGCGGGGTTGAGCCGGGGCGGCGGCGCGCGGGCAGGGCAGCGTCCCGTCAGTGGTCTCGCGCCGTCCGGTCGTCACCATCGGTGTCACTGGGGACAAGCCGGACGCAGCATTCCCCCGGCTCGGGGGCCAGGACGGCCTGGACTCCGCCGACCTGAAGGCCGCTGAGGCAGCCGCTGAGAAAGGCCTGGTTCATGCCGCACACCAGGTCGGGGGCCTTCGCGGCCAGCGGGTGGAACGGGCAGTTGCGCAGCCGGAGCCGGGTGGGGGTTTCCCGGACCGGTTCGTAGCCGTACTGCTCCAGCAGCCCCTCGCAGACGGTCAGCCCGCGCTCCGGACCGAGGCGACCCGGGCGGGTCTCCTCCCGCGCGACCTCGCCCATCCGCCGGCCCCGCTCCTCAGAGGTCCGCACCGCCGCCTGTACGGCGTTCTCGCCGGCGCCCTCGGTCAGTACGGCGTCCAGGAGAAGATCCGCGAGGAGTTCGTGACGCCGGTCCGGGATGCTCACGGTGATCTGGGTGTCGGTGGGCTCGTACACCTTCGGCCGCCGGCCGACCTTTCGGATCCCACCGGGTGTTTCGTAACGCGCGTGCAGCAGGCCGGCGTCGACGAGCTTGTCGAGGTGGAAGGCCGCGAGCTTGCGCGAGATGCCGACACTGGCCGCGGCCTCGTCGCGGGTGACGGCGCGGCGAGCGGCCGCGACGGCTCAGGGAGCCGAAGGAGCCGTCCCTGCCGAACGGCACTTCCCGCTGCCGGTGGTCCTGGCGCACGGGCTGTTCGCCGTGGTCACCCTCGTCCTGGTACTCCTCACCGCCCTCGGCATCGGCGGCAGCTGACATGACCGAGTCGCCCCACGCCACCGCCCGCACGCATCCACACGGCCACGACGGAGCGGCACCCGCAGGGCGCGCCATGCGGGTGGTCCACGAGCCCGGCGGTATCGACCTGGCCGCCGCGGAACACGCCGCCGGCCAATTCCTCAACGCCCTCGGCATCTCCACAGCCTCGGAGAGTCTGCGCGGCACCCCGGGCCGGATGGCACGCGCCTACGCCGAACTGTTCAGCCCGCGCCCCTTCGACCTGACCACCTTCCCCAACGACGAGGGCTACGACGAACTCGTCCTGGCCCGCAGCATTCCCGTCCGATCGGTGTGCGAGCACCATCTGCTGCCGTTCGTCGGCACCGCCCACGTCGGCTACCTGCCCGGCGGTCGCATCCTGGGCCTGTCGAAACTGGCTCGTGTCGTCGAGCACTTCGCCTGCCGGCCACAGGCCCAAGAACGTCTGACCAAGCAGGTCGCCGACTGGCTGCAGACCCATCTGGAACCCAAGGGCGTGGGAGTGGTGATCGAGGCCGAACACTCCTGCATGACGCTGCGCGGCGTCCAGGCCACCGGCTCCAGCACCATGACCTCCACCCTGCTCGGCCTGCTGCGTTCCGACGCGCGCTCCCGCAGCGAATTCCTCGCCCTGACCGGCGCGGCCTGATGGCCAAGCCCCACCATGTCCAGAGCGCCGTCGGCGTCCGGCACCAAGACGGAGGTCACGCGCCTACGGTGGCGGGTCCCCAGGCCGCACTGAACGGGCGTTTCGGCTCGCTGGACCTGCCCGACGACGACGGTCGCCTCGTTCCGGTCGTCGACTCTGCCGGCAAGGTCCCCACGGACGCGGCCTGATCACGGACTACGCCCCCGCTCCGGCTCCCAGGGGTACCGCGTCGAGGCGTTTCTCCGACGACGATGATGACGACCACGGCCACGACACCGCTCCGGCCCGGGGCAAGGTCGGCACGGACGTGGACCGCGAGACCGTCACCGTGGCGGCCGCCCCTCCAACGCGTGGGCCGGAGCCCCGCCACCGGCCGGGTGGAAGGTGGAAGGTTGAGCGGCAGAGGGCTCCCCGGCAGGGACGACCGGCCGGCTCAGCTCGCCACGCGCGCGCACCGTGGCGTGCGGCAGGCCACGGGGCTGATCACTACACCGACGGGGACGGCGCGATCTCGCGCTACGAATTTCGTCCGAGCGGTGCGTGAGCACTTCCTGTCGAACGACCCGGACCCACCCGGCAGCCTGTTCTTCCGGCACGTCTGGCCCACCCGGCTTCCAGGCCTTCAGTCCGCCCCGGAGCCGCCGTCCCACCGACGACGGCTACGGACCGGCCGGGCTTCCCGCCGGGTGCTCCCGCCACGGACGACCATGTCGCCGACGTGACGCCCGTAGCCATCGCCGAGAAGTCGTAGGCACGACCCTCCGCGGGCATCACCTGCATGTGGCACGCGGGCCACCCGCGCTGTACCGGACAGCCGGGGCTGAGCCACGCTGGATGAGAGGGCCGCGCGGCGCCTATGCCATTCAAGTGGGTGAACAAGGTGAGGCAGGTGAGGTGACCATGGCCACCCTCGACATCCGCGACCTGCGCTGTTCGGTCCACACCGACGCCGGGCCGCGCGAGATCCTTCATGGGGTCGACCTGACCGTACGCCAGGGCGAGACCCACGCCATCATGGGCCCCAACGGCTCCGGCAAGACCACCCTCGCCTACGCGCTCGCCGGGCACCCGAAATACCTGATCACCTCCGGCAGCGTCACCCTGGACGGCGAGGACGTGCTCGCAATGAAGGTCGACGAGCGGGCGCGGGCCGGGATTTTCCTCGCCATGCAGTACCCCGTCGAGGTTCCCGGCGTATCCATGTCCAACTTCCTGCGCACCGCCGCCACCGCTGTCCGCGGCGAGGCCCCCAGGCTGCGCACCTGGCTCAAGGAGGTCCGCGAGGCGATGGAGCGCCTCCAGATCGATCCCGCCTTCGCCGAGCGCAACGTCAACGAGGGCTTCTCCGGAGGGGAGAAGAAACGCCACGAGATCCTCCAGCTCGAGCTGCTCAAACCGAAGATTGCGATCTTGGACGAGACCGACTCCGGTCTGGACGTCGACGCGCTGCGCGTCGTCGCCGAGGGAGTCAACCGCGTCCGCGCCACGGGACAGGTCGCCACCCTGCTGATCACGCACTACACGCGCATCCTGCGCTACGTCCGCCCCGACCACGTCCACGTCTTCGCCGACGGTCGCATCGTCGACTCCGGCGGCCCCGAACTCGCCGACCGGCTGGAGGACGAAGGCTATGAGGCATACGTGAAGGGCGCGGCGCGAGGCTGAACGGCCCGTCCCGCCCCTCGCTCCGGGCGGCGGCCCGGCCTTGGGAGCGTTGTCACGGAAGTCCTGCCGGTGGAGCCTTCAGCGCGAAACCCCGGCGATTCCCGCACGCCGCGGCGGCCATTCGCATACGCGTGCCGCATCGGCGATCCTGGGAAGTGACGCTGGATGCAGCCGGACCGCGTGCGCGTGGTCGATCCGCCCCCGCCGGGCCGATGGTTCATGCCCTGCCGGACCAGGCCGACCACTCAGCCGCCCGGGGCACGGAAAGTGGGGTGCGCGCACGGGCAGGTCCACCTGGACGCACGACAGCCCAGGAGGCGGCCATGACGTCCGGCTGGAGGACGGTCGCGTACGGCAGCCCCGCCGACGCGCCGGCTGCCTGCCGAGGCGAGACACCCCAATCCGCCAAGCCCGCCAAGCAGGACTCCTCACCGCCCGGAGCCGGGGGCGCACGGTGAACAGCCTGACCGATTCCCGATGACGTTGGATCCCGAGAGGGGGCGGAAATGCCCGACCGGCTGGTGGTGCACGGGGCACGGGAGCACAACCTGCGCGACATCGACCTCGACCTGCCCCGTGACAGCCTGATCGTCTTCACCGGCCTGTCCGGCTCCGGCAAGTCCAGCCTGGCCTTCGACACGATCTTCGCGGAGGGGCAGCGGCGCTACGTCGAGTCCCTGTCCGCGTACGCGCGCCAGTTCCTCGGCCAGCTCGACCGGCCGGACGTGGACTTCATCGAAGGCCTGTCCCCGGCGGTGTCGATCGACCAGAAGACCACCACCCGCAACCCGCGCTCCACGGTGGGTACGATCACCGAGGTTTACGACCACCTGCGGCTGTTGTACGCCCGTGCGGGCGTCCCGCACTGCCCCGCCTGCGGCGCACGCGTCGACCGGCAGACCCCGCAGCAGATCGTCGACCAGGTCCTCGGCCTGCCCGATGGCACCCGCTTCCAGGTCCTCGCCCCTTTGGTGCGCGACCGCAAGGGCAAGTACGACGAACTGCTCACCACCCTGCGCGGCCAGGGCTTCTCGCGGGTGCGGGTCGACGGCGTGGTGCACCGGCTCACCGACCCGCCGGCCCTGGCGAAGCAGCGCAAGCACCGCATCGAGTGCGTGGTCGACCGGCTGGCCGTCAAGCCGGGCGTCGCACGCCGCCTCACCGATTCGGTGGCAACCGCCCTGCGGCTGGCCGAGGGGCAGGTGATCGTCGAGTTCCTCGATGAGCCAGAGGGGTCTGCGGTCCGGGAACGGGTCTTCAGCGAGTATCTGGCCTGTCCCAACAGCCATCCGCTGACGGTGACGGAGCTGGAGCCGCGGACGTTCTCGTTCAACTCCCCCTACGGGGCGTGCCCGCGCTGCACCGGCTTGGGCGTACGCACCGAGGTCGACCCTGACCTGGTGGTGCCGGATGACACGCTGTCCCTGGCCGACGGGGCGATCGCGCCGTGGGCGGGCCGGCAGACCGAATACTTCCAACGGCTGCTGGAGTCTGTGGCCACCGCCTGCGACCTGCCGCTGGACACGCAGTGGCGAAGGCTGTCGGCCGGGCAGCGCACGGCGGTGCTGTACGGCACGGACGAGCCGGTCCACATCAGTTACCACAACCGGTTCGGCCGGGAGCGCAGCTACTGGACGCGGTACGAAGGTGTGATCCCGTTCCTGGAGCGCCGCGTCGCCGAGGAGGACTCGGCCTACGGCCGCCAGCGGTACGAGGGCTACCTGCGGGAGGCCCCCTGCCCCGCCTGCCAGGGCACCCGGCTCAAGCCGGAGATCCTCGCCGTCACCCTCGAACACCGCGAGCTCGGCGAACGGTCCATCGCCCAGGTGGCGGCCCTGTCCGTGCGGGACTGCGCGGACTTCCTGGCCGGACTCGTGCTGGACCGCCGCCGGCGCATGATCGTCGGCAGGGTCCTGAAGGAACTTCAGGCGCGCTTGGGCTTCCTGCTCTCCGTCGGCCTGGACTACCTGGCGCTGGACCGGGCCGCGGCCACCCTGTCGGGCGGGGAGGCGCAGCGCACCCGGCTGGCCACACAGATCGGCTCCGGTCTGACCGGGATGCTGTACGTGCTCGACGAGCCGACCATCGGGCTCCACGCACGCGACCACCGGCGCCTGCTGGACACCCTGCTGAGACTGCGCGACCTGGACAACACATTGATCGTCGTCGAGCACGACGAGGACACGATTCGGGCGGCCGACTGGATCGTCGACCTCGGCCCCGGTGCCGGCGAGCACGGCGGCCGCGTCGTCCACAGCGGCCCACTGCCCCAACTCCTGAAGGATCAACGGTCGCTGACCGGTGCGTACCTGTCCGGGCGCAGGCAGATCCGAGTCCCCCCGGTACGCCGCCCGGCCTCGCCCGACCGGCAGCTGACGGTGGTCGGCGCCCGGGAGCACAACCTGTGCGGCATCGACGTCTCCTTCCCGCTCGGCTGCCTGATCGCGGTCACCGGCGTGTCCGGCTCCGGCAAGTCCACGCTCGTGAACGACATCCTCCACCCGGCTCTCGCCCGGCACCTGCGCGGCAGCCGCACCGTGCCCGGGCATCACCGCAGGCTGCTCGGCGCCGATCTGGTGGACGCCGTCGTCCACGTCGACCAGTCACCGATCGGCCGCACCCCGCGCTCCAACCCGGCCACCTACACCGGTGTGTGGGACCCCATCCGCAAGCTGTTCGCCGCCACCACGGAGGCGAAGGTCCGCGGCTGGCAGGCCGGGCGGTTCTCGTTCAACGTCAAGGGCGGCCGCTGCGAGGCATGCGCGGGCGAGGGCACCCTCCGCATCGAGATGAACTTCCTGCCCGACGTGTACGTCCCCTGCGAGGTCTGTCACGGCACCCGCTACAACCGTGAAACCCTCGAGGTGCGCTACAAGGGCAGGAACGTCGCCGAAGTGCTGGACATGCCGATCGAGCAGGCCGCCGAGTTCTTCCACCCCAGCACATCGATCCACCGGCACCTGCGCACCCTGGTCGACGTGGGCCTCGGCTATGTACGCCTCGGCCAGCCCGCACCGACCCTGTCGGGCGGCGAGGCCCAGCGCGTCAAGCTCGCCACCGAACTGCACAAGCGGTTCACCGGCCACACGCTGTACATCCTCGACGAGCCCACCACCGGCCTGCACGCCCACGACATCGCCAAGCTCCTCGATGTGCTCGGCCACCTGGTCGACAAGGGCAACACGGCGGTCGTCATCGAACACAACCTGGACGTGATCAAGACCGCGGACTGGGTCATCGACCTCGGTCCCGAGGGCGGCATGGCCGGCGGGCGGGTCGTCACCGAAGGCACCCCTGAACACGTTGTCACCGTGGAGCACAGCCACACCGGCCGCGCACTGCGCCAAGTACTTCCGAAGTCAGGAATCGTGACTGACCGTCAGGTCGTATCGCACCACAAGAGGCCGGTCGGGCGCCCGTAGGGGTGCGGCGCCCTCCCAGGTGAGGACGTGGGTGGCGACGCGGTCGAGGAACCAGCGGTCGTGCGCGGTGACGACC
Organism: Streptomyces sp. NPDC001292; assembly: GCF_042896465.1. Classification (NCBI taxonomy): domain Bacteria; kingdom Bacillati; phylum Actinomycetota; class Actinomycetes; order Kitasatosporales; family Streptomycetaceae; genus Streptomyces; species Streptomyces sp. NPDC001292. Next base: position 161,415 of record NZ_JBIAXG010000004.1, on the reverse strand, counting down.
ACCCAGCCCGGGAAGTCGAGCCGGCTGAGTGCCGGGATCATCGCTCTGCTCACCAGCCGACCCCCTGGCGAGCAGGCGGCGAAGCGCTGACTACCGATGGTCGGGGACGGCCGGGTGCCGCGCCTGCCTGGGCACATCCTGCCTGCCGAGCAGTTCCGACGCCTGATGCCGCGTGTGCTCTGCCGCCAACTGAGCCTCCGCGACGACGTCACCGCGTTCGCGTATCAGATCCTCGTAGATCAGCAGTTGTACGTTTCCGGTGGGGCTGCTTGTCACAGTCGATCCTTGGGCTTTCAGGCCCGGTTGAGCCGGGCGGCGATTCCGTGTCCGATCAGCAAATAGATCACTGCGGGTAGACCGTAATTAAGGACGACGCGTAGGCCCTCTGTGTCCATTGTGAAGATATCCTGCGACCACCAGGCCAGCCAGTCCGCCGTTGCCTGCACGAACTTGACGAATACGTTCGCCTGGTTCGCGTCGAGCAGGAACAACAGAATCCACAGGACCAGCAGGCCTGCCGCGGTGTCGGCGATCGTGCAGACCGCCAGCGCTGCGCGCCGTCCAGCGGCCTGGTGGCGCACGGAACGGTCTGGACTTGAGGGCTGGTGATACGCGGGGTATCCGGAAGCCGGGTCTGTGTTGCTCACAAGAAATTCCGATCTGAGGAGGTGTCGTGTTGGCGCGGTAGCCCCGAGTGTTGAAATTCAGTCCGGGGGTGCTGCCCCGCTCCTCTTTTCTTCTGCGTCTTGCCGGCGCGATCGCGTTACACCTCAATCGCGATGCCGCATCTATGGTCGCCTATTCCGGTACTTACCCAAATGTTCAGGAGCGGCGGCACATTTGAGGACGGCGCGGCAGAAGCCGTCCCGGACGCGCCCCGGAGCGTCTTGAAGCGGCGCGACCAGAGGGACTCGAGCGTCCCGGCCACCTGCACCCGGTGGAGCGACCCGTCGCGAAGGCGACCGGCTGGGGCAAGGCCAGGGCCGGGGAACGCGGGGACATGGACAGAAAGTGCCTTCTCACTGGGGTGACAGAGGCCCTGGACAAGCCTCGTCGTCCCAGTTCAGAAGGCACTTTCGCGGTTGCCGCTCAGCGGCTGGCCCGGCGTCGCTCCGGCCGCTGTGGCGGAAGCGGTGTCATCACGCCGTCATGGAGCGGTCGTCACTGGGTGATGGACGCCTCCAGGTGGAAGGGGTTGCGCAGCTCCGGAGTGGTACGGCGGGCTTCGACGACGAACTCCCAGACACCGGGCTTGGGCGAGGTGTAGGTGCGCGTCAGCGGATTGCAGCCGTAGCCGTCGTAGTAGTTGGGGTAGCAGTAGATGGTGCCGGTCGCGGAGGACTCGCCGCTGACGCCCTCGGGGTTGAAGGCCCATCAGCGGGTCTGACTGCCGTCGGCAAGACCGGAGAGGTTGACCGTCAGGCTCTTGGTGCCGGCCGGGACGGCCACGGTGTAGCGGACGGTCTCGTTGCGGGAGACGTTGCCCTCCGCCGACCAGGTGGTGCCCGGCGTCAGCGGGGCGGCGGCCTCGACGGCCAGGTAGGCGGACTGCTCGACGGCCAGGGTCGAGGGGTCGTCGATGGTCAGCACGGCGCTGTGGGTGCCCTGGGTGACAGGGTTGGCGGTCACCTGGACGACGGTCGGGACGTTCTTCTCCAGGGCGACGAACTCAGGAGCGGTGAACGTGCCGTCGTTGCCCTTGAGGACAAGCTTATAGGGCCTGGCGTCGTCTCGGCCGCTGGTGCGGGTGAGGGTGACGTCGTAGGTGCGGGACTCCCCGATCTTCTGGCCGCCGCTGCCCGGGGCGCAGCTGTTGAACAGGCCTCGGCCGGTGTTCGGCGTGGCCAACTGGCCGGAGAGCACGGTGCAGACCGGGGCCGAGACGGTGACGTCGTCGCCCCGGGCGACGCCCTTGGCGATCTCGTTGCCGGCCTTGGTCAGGTACTTCCAGGCCGCCGGAACGTCGAACTGCCCGCGGCCTTGGGCAATGGCCTCCACGGTGTCGTTGTAGTCGGCCGTGGAGTAGACGGCCCTGCGCAGCTCGGCAGGGGTGACGTCGATCCCGTTCTGCTCGGCGGCGGACAGCAGCAGTGCGGCGGCGCCGGTGGCCTGCGGGGCGGCCATGGATGATGGACAACAGGCCGGACAAGCAACCCCGGACCTGTGCGGTTTGGGCATGTTATCCACCGTGCACAAGGAGATCCAGACCGCTTCCACCCACTGCCGGCCGAGGAGCGCGCCGGGTCGCGCGTCGCGGTCGATCACGACGGGCGACCCGGCCGGCGGCAGGGCGGGACGGGGCGGGATCTCAGGTGGGGGCGGCCGCGGTCCCGGCCCTGCTTACTTGCTGAAGGTGAGCGAGGCGGCCGGTGAGGCGTTCCCGTACGCGTCCACGGCCACGACCCGAGCCACATACCGGCCGCCCTCGACCGTGCCCGGTACGGGGATGTCGAGGGTGTTCGGGCGGGGCATGAAGTAGTAGTCCGAGAAAACCTTGGACGAGACGACCGACTTCCCCGTCGAGGCGTCGGTGACGTCGACGTTGTAGTGGTGCATCATCTGGTCGTCGGTGGCCTGGGCGACCCGCAGGACCGTGCCGCTCTTGTCGTCGTACTCACGGGACAAGGGCTGACGCGTGGTGAACTCCGGTGCCACGGTGTTGCGCGCGGCATCCGTGTAGCGGAAGTTGTCCTTGATCTCCTGGTTCGTCGCACCCTTCAGACGCACGGTCCAGGTGGCGCCGCTCAGGGTGCCCGCGCTGGCGTACGGCGGCTGCCAGCTCGCCGACCACTTGCCGCCGGTGTAGATGTCGTGCTTGTCGGCGGCCATGTTCACTCGCGCGATCTCCGTACGATCCTTGTAGACCTCGACGAAGAGCGCCTGCGCGGTCGGCGACTCGAAGCGGTTCGCCAGTCCGCCCTCCGTGACCATCTGGTAGCCGTGGTCCATCTCGATGTACGACATCGAACCGTCGTTGACCGAGGTGAAGTCGCGCTGGTGGATGGAACGGTCGTCGTTGATGTTCAGGTGCGAGTGGCCGGAGAAGTAGATGGCCTGCGGGAAGGCGCTCAGGTCCTCCGCGAGGCGGGGGTTGGCCGTCTGCTGTCCGTCCATGACCGTACCGGTGGTGGGCCGGTGCCCCTGGACCAGGACGGGCTTGCCGGCGTACGCCGGGTCGGCGGTGATCGCGGCGAGGCGCTCCTTCAACCAGGTGCGCTGGGCCGTGTCGGAGTTGTACGTCTCGGTGTTGACCGTGAGCACGTGCAGGCCCTTCACCTCGGCCTCGTAGTAGCCGCCGCCCGAGTCGGGGAACCACGCCTTGGGGTACCCGTCCCGTATCGCGGCGAGGCTCGCGTCGTGATTGCCGTTGGAGATCAGCACCTTGGTGCCGGTCATGCCCTTGCGGGCGAGGTTGGCCTGGAAGATCTCGGACACGATCTTGTGGTCGGGGCCCTTGCCGTCGCCGTTGTCGTTGATCATGTCGCCGTTCAACAGGATCGCGTCCGGCTCGGGGAAGACGGACCCGATGGTGTCGAAGAAGCTCTCGTACTTGGCGTCGTTGCCGGCGTGGCCTCCGACATGCACATCGGACATCACGACGAAACGGGCGAGCGGCTTCTCATCAGTCCTGATCAGGTAGCCGTACGACACTGGAACGCTGCTCCGTTCGCCCTGGAAGGCGACCGCGGTGACGTTGGTGTCCTTCTTGATCCGCAGCGGGTTGTCGGGCGAGTAGACGCGGCTGTCGCGGGTCGGCGTCGTGCCGTCCAGGGTGTAGCGGACCGTGGTACCGCGCTCGGCCTGGAACTTCAGCTCCACCGCATGCTCGTACCGCCCGCCGGGGACGCTGACGCGAGGCGCAGCAGGGGTGGCGGAGCTGGGCGAGTCGGCGTGAGCCACGGCCGGGGAGACAAGCGCGACAGAGGCCGCGGTGATCACGAGAGGGGTGAGTCTCACTGGTTTTCCTGTTCTCTGGTCAGGCGGTTACGGACGCGGCTTCCCCGCACGGCTTGATAACGTACGGATAACCGGTCTGGTCCAAAGACGCTACGGGGATCGCGCCGGGCTGTGGTGCGTTCCGATTGACATCCCGGTGAAGCGATCATGAATGTCCGCCCGTCCCCGTTCGGGCGGCTTCCCCATGAGGGCCGGACGACGTGACAGCCGGGCAGTGTCCCGCTGCGACCGGCCCCGCCCGACGGACTGCGGCCCTCGCGTGCGCAGTCACGGAGGGCGCCGCGACGATGGCGACGACGCTGGCGGCGATGTCGGAGTGGGGCCGCGCGTGGGAGGGCGGGTCGCCTCGGGGGGCGGAGCGGGAGCGGCTGCTACGGGGGTGGGTGGGCTAGTGCCCCGGCAGGCAACGTTTGCCCGTTGAGGAGCGGCGTCCGGTGCGTGCTCTCGGCGTGCCGACCGGAAGTCCTCGTACTGGGCGTACTTGGGCTTTCGGGCGGTGCGGCGAGAGTGCGTGCCGGGCGTCGCGACGGGGCGAACGTTGCCTGTTGGGGCACTAGAGTCTCCACCTCGTCAGCACCCGAGCCCGCGCCGAGCAGGTCGCAGCCAACCAATTGAACGTATCCACGCCGACCGCTGCCCGCTGCGGCGCTGATCGGCCGAGCCACGGCCTCTTCATTCACGAAGTGCGAACGCCACCCGCTCTTGCCACTTCGTACCGTCATGCACCATGAGGTCAACCGACGGGACCCGTGACGCGAAGGGCAGTTCACCGAGCACGTCGGCTTCAATCTCATCCAGGACACCATCGTCCTGACCATCGGCGATGGTCAGGTGGGGCACGACCTCGGTGAACTTGCCGGCATAGGGAGGGGCGTCGGGCCATCGCTCGGCGATCACCTCGGTGAGCCGCCGCAACGGGGTGTCCGGCTCAGGAGCGAGACAATTCACGCCATGCGCGGACGGCCGGCTCCGCGTCCGGGACCCTGACGATGATCCCCGTCCGGCCTGCCTGAAACCTACTCGCGCCGTCGTCTGCCACAACACGGCATGCTGCCACCGCGCCTCAGCCGCGCGACTTCCCAGGCGACCGCAGCTCAGAGCTGGGGCTCCCGCGCCACCCAGCCGCGCTCGTACGCGTGCCAGCCCAGCTGGAGGCGGGTCGACACTCCGGTCAGTTCCATCAGGCCCTTCACCCGCCGCTGTACGGTCCGCAGCCCCAGGTCCAGCTGCTTCGCCACGCTCGCGTCCGTCATCCCGGCCAGCAGCAGCGACAGGACCTCCAGGTCCGTGGCGTCCGGCCCGTTGGACTCCTCCTCCAGCCGGCCGCTTCCGCCGAGCCGGAGCGGCATCGCGTCCCGCCACACCACCTCGAACAGACCCATCAACGACTCCAGCAGGCCGGAGGCGTGGACGACCAGGGCCGCGGGCTCCGCGCCCCGGCCGGTCAGCGGCACCATCGCCAGGGCCCCGTCGGCGACGACCAGCTTGGTGGGCACCCGGTCGACGACCCGGCACTGCTCGTCACGGCCCAGCGCCGCCGACAACTCCATGATCCCGGACGGCAGTGAGAGCACCTCGCGCTCCACCACCACCCGGTACGACACCCCGCGCGTGGCCGCCCGCTCCTCGGCCTCGTTCTCCATGCCGCTCACCGCGACCGGCTTGCCGGTGACCAGGGCGCACACCTCGCTCGTCGCCCCCAACTGCAGCTGGAAGAAGCGGTGCGCCACCGCGCTCGCACCCGTCACCACCTCGACCAGGTCGTGCACGGCCGCATCGGTCGCCTCCGCCCGGTACTCCTCGGCGAGCATCGCCGCCGCCAGCTCCGCCTGCTCCAGTTCATGACGCTGCTGGGTCAGCAGCGCCCCCAGCGCCACCGCGGGCAGCGCCGCCACCCAGCGGTCGACGCGGGACGAGGACTGGGCGGCCAGGCCGTTCTGTTCCAGCCGGCGCAGGGCCCGTTCGGTGTCCGGCTCGGGGAGGGCCAGCCGGTGGGCGAGGTCGGAGATTTCCGCTGCGCCCACCGCCACGAGGGCGCGGTACACCGACTCCTGCACCTCGTCGAGACCTATGGCTGCCAGCATCCCTCGCTCCCCTCCCGGACGTATGGATTGCGCACGTCGTCGCCGTCCTCGAGCGTCCGGCCGCGGCGAAAAACGGCCACGGCGTAAACCCGCCGTGGCCATCATCCCTGTATCGCCCGTCGCTCTGCCAATGTGGCGCCACGGCAGTACCGACAACTTCCGGAATACCGCTGCTAGTTCAGAGTTGACCGGTTTTACTTAGGGAGAGCGATGCGCCCGATATCGCGTACGGCGCTGGGGGCGGCCACCGCCGCCGTCCTGGCCGTCACCGCGATCGCACCGTCCGCGGCTTCGCCGCAGGACGACCCGACCGCGAAAAGACCACTGACCGGCAGCACGGCCGCCGACAAGGCAGGCACACCGGCCACCGTCACCCTGGTCACCGGCGACAAGGTCCTGGTGCGCACGGACGGTTCGGGGGCCGCGTCGGTCACCGCCCTTCCCGGCGAGGACGGTTCCGTGCCCCTCCTGCAGACCCGGCAGTCCGGCAAGGACCTCTACGTCTACCCCGACACCGCCGCTCGGGCGCTGGCCGCGGGCAAGGTCGACGAGGAACTCTTCAACGTCACGGGACTCATCCGGCAGGGCTACGACGACGCGCACACCAACGCGCTGCCGCTGATCGCCGTATACGGCGACGCCGCGGGCCGCACCGCGCCCGCCACCCCGCGCGGCGCGAAGCGCGGCCCCGTACTGGACGCCATCGACGGCATCGCGCTCAAGACGGACAAGGCGAAGGCCGCCGACTTCTGGACGGACGTCACCAACACCCGTTCCCGCTCCGCCTCCGGTCTGAAGAAGCTCTGGCTCGACCGCAAGGTCCAGGCCACCCTCGACCGGTCCACCAAGCAGATCGGCGCCGATCTCGCCTGGGCCGCCGGATACACCGGCAAGGGCACCAAGGTCGCCGTCCTCGACACCGGCGCCGACGCGGAACACCCCGACCTCAAGGGCCGGATCGCCGCCTCGGAGAACTTCACCGACTCCAGCACCACCGGCGACCGGCAGGGCCACGGCACCCACACCATCTCCACCGTCGGCGGCTCCGGTGCCGCGAGCGACGGCAGGAAGAAGGGCGTCGCCCCCGACGCCGAACTGCTCAACGGCAAGGTCCTCAACGACGGCGGCTACGGCGCCGAATCCTGGATCATCGCCGGAATGCAGTGGGCTGTCGACCAGAAGGCCGACGTCGTCTCCATGAGCCTCGGCAGCCCGGAGCCGACCGACTGCACCGACCCGATGAGCGTCGCCGCCGAGAAGCTCGCCCAGAGCAAGGACACGCTGTTCGTCGTCGCGGCAGGCAACTCCGGCCCGAGGCTCAACACCGTCTCCTCGCCCGGCTGCGCCCCGAGCGTGCTGACCGTCGGCGCCGTCGACCGCGACGACTCCACCGCCTGGTTCTCCAGCCTCGGACCCGCGATCGGCGCGCACACCCTCAAGCCGGAGATCGCCGCCCCCGGCGTCGGCATCTCCGCCGCGGCCGCGGGCGGCCGGGGCCTGTACGCCTACCAGTCGATGTCCGGTACGTCGATGGCCACCCCGCACGTCGCGGGCGCCGCCGCCCTCGTGAAGCAGCGTCACCCGGAGTGGACCGCCCAGCAGGTCAAGACCGCTCTGGTGTCGTCCGCCAAGAACGACATCCCCGGCGACGTGCGCGCGACCGGCGCCGGCCGCCTCGATGTGAAGGCCGCCATCGACACCACCGTCGTCGGCGCCCCCGCCGTCCAGGCCGGCACCTTCGCATGGCCGCAGAACAACGGCGACCGCACCACCGTCGACCTCCCCTACACCAACTCCGGCACCAAGCAGGTGAGGCTGTCGCTGAAGGTCCAGGGCGTCACCGGCAACGACGGCTCCGAGGTCCGCTCCCCGGTCGCCGCGCTCGACGAGAACACCGTCACCGTCCCGGCCGGGGCCACCGTGAAGGTCCCGCTGCGCATCGACCCGGCCGCGAACCTGAAGGCCGCCCAGTACGGCGACGTCACCGGTCGCGTACTGGCCACCGGACCCGACGGTGCGAAGGTCTCCACCCCGTTCTCCCTGTACGTCGAGCCGGAGACCGTCACTCTCCGCGTCAAGCTGATCGACCGCACCGGCGAGCCCGCCACAGGCTCCTCCTCGCTGGACGTCATCGGCACCGACACCTCCAGCGGTGAGCGCCGCTTCAACGACGGCGACACCGAGCAGGTCTACCGGGTGCGCCCCGGCGCGTACTTCGTCTCCGGCTTCGTCATCACGCCGGACGCCGCGGACGCCACGGGCCGCCTGGCCGAGTCCGTCGGCTACCTCGCCCGGCCCCAGGTCGACGTCACCAAGGACACCACCCTGGTGCTCGACGCCCGCAAGGCGCACCGGCTCCAGGTGGAGACCGCGGACCGCGCCTCCGAGAACCGCTCCACGACCCTGGCCTTCGGCCGTACCTGGGACGGGACCTGGCTGCACTCCGGCTCCATCACCGGCAACCGGAGCGTCCGGAACTACCTGGCCGACGTGCAGGGCAAGGCACGCGACGGCGACTTCGAGTTCGTCGGCCTCTGGCGCGCGTACGCCCCGCAGATCGAGAGGCTGTCGGTCGTGGGCGGTGCCGAACTGCACCCGAGGACGGCGAGCACCGGCTCCGTCAACCTCGACGGAACGGGCGAGGCCGCGCTGGTCGACGCGGGCACCGGCACCCCCGAGGAGCTGAGGTCCGCGGGCGTCGCCGGGAAGATCGCGCTGGTCGAGGCCGGCGACGACGGCTACCTGTACAACCTGGCGCGTGACGCGAAGGCCGCGGGCGCGAAGGCTGTCCTCGCCCACCGCCGCGCTGCGGGCCCCTGGCAGCCGTCGATCGGCTTCGGCCAGGCGCCGGTGCCCTCGCTCGGCATCGAGGCGGACGAGGCCGCCGCGCTGAAGGCCGAATTGGCCAAGGGCCCGGTGACGCTCAGCTGGAAGGCCACCGCCGTCAGCCCGTTCGTCTACAACCTCGCCTTCCCCGAGACCGGCCCCATCACCTCGGACCGCATCTACCAGGTCCGGGACAAGAAGCTCGGCACGGTCACCTCGACCTACGAGGCGATGGGCGTCGCGGCGGACTACGTCGACACGATGATCATGGAGCGGCCGTACGGCGGGGTGTTCTCCGCCGCCAGCGACTCCGTCGCCGCTCCCAGCAAGCGCACCGAGTACTACTCGGCGGGCGACACCGCCTGGACGCGCTACCTCTCCTCCAGCTTGCCCTGGGGCGAGGCCATGGCCGACCAGGCGCGCACGTACACCGCGGGCTCGAAACGGGCGGAGAACTGGTACCGGGGCATCCCGGCCCCGGCCGCCCCGCGCGACGCCGACGGCAAGCTCCAGCTGGCCGCCGAACGGCAGGACAACCTGATCGGCGTGGCCCCCGCCTTCTGGGGCGACACCGAGCACATGGGCATCCAGGGCTCCTTCGGGGACATCGGCAACATGAAGCTCACCAGCGGCGGCAAGGTCATCGGCGAGACCGGGTGGCCGTCCGGGGTGTTCACCGTCCCGGCCGAGGACGCCGCGTACGAACTCACCATGACAACCATGAAGTTCGGGCAGCCCGCCGCCGTGTGGAAGCGGTCCACCCGCACCCAGACGGCCTGGAAGTTCCGCTCGCACCGGGACGAGAAGGCCTACTCCCAGGGCATTCCGCTGCTCTTCCCGGTCTACGACCTGGACGCGGACGGGCTCAAGACCCTTCCGGCGAAGGACGGTCAGACGATCGGCCTGAGCGTCACCGGTCACGCGGGCTACACGCCCGGCGAGCTGGTCGCCGCCAAGGTCTCGTACTCGTACGACGGCGGCGCGACCTGGACCGAGGGCGCCACCTCGCAGAGCGATGGCCGCTGGACCGCGACCGTGAACCACGCGGGCGCGGCCGGCAAGCCGGTCACGCTGAAGACCGAACTGACGGACGCCAACGGCAACTCCGTCATCCAGACCGTGACCGACGCGTACGCCGTGCGCTGATCACGTCCCGACCGGTCCGCCGGACTGACTTTCCCGTGGGGGTGAGTCCGTCCGGCGGACATTTTCCATGGCCGGGCCCATGGACGATCAAGGGCATGAGCCAGCACACGATCACGCGCAGCCGCTAGCGGCACAGGTGCTTGAAGGCGCTCGCACCCGGCCTGGCACGGAACTTCACCTCATGCCCCGCGTCGTCGGTGAAGACGGCCTCCCTCTCGGACGTCAAGGTCATGGTGCCGCGCTGGGTGGGATTGCCCCATCCCTCGGGCGGATTTCCTGAACCGTCGGAGAGCGGAGCCTCCGCTTCGAAGTACGTCGAGCCGATACGGGCCTCGTCGATTCCGCAATGCGTATAGAGGTCGTAGGGAATGCTCCGGCCGGACGGAGTCGCCCTGACGGTCCCTCCGCCTTCGCCGGCCGTGGCACAGCCCGTCAGTACCCCAGCAGCCAGCGCAGCGACGACGATGATGTGCCCAGTTCTCTCAGCCATGGCCATTCGACGCTCGGACCAAGTCGGCGGTTCCGCACCTCACTGTTCATGGGCACCGGTGGTGAAGGGTGCGGGACACGCCGATCTGCCGGCCCGCGTCCTTGGTCAGTCCTGTGGGTATGGCGGTCATCCTCCCTCAGGTGCGCCGGGAGCCCCGGGTAAAGTGGCGATCTCCGGTCGGCGAAGCCGTACGGAGTCATCGAAGGCCGGGCACATCATGCATCTCGCCGACCATCCCGCACGCCGCCGCCTCAGCGCCGCCCTGGACGACCTCTCCATCACCTTCCGCGGCATGACCGCACATCCGAACGAGCACAACTGCGAATGCCACTGGGGCAGCCCGGAGGAGATCTCCCTTCTGAAATGCCGCCCCGACGTCTTACGCCTCAGGACCTCTGAGCGACCCCGCCCGGGCCATGGCCGTTGCCCGGAGGGCCTACGCGGATCGTGCGGAAGTAGTCGTAGGACACGTGGGCGGTGCGGACCGGGTTGGGCTGCTGGTCCCTCTCGATGATGTAGTGGTGATGGGGCAGTTGCCGCAGGTTGGCGAAGATGCCCGCGAAGTCGATCTCGCCCTCACCCAGGTCGGTCTCGACGTTTCTCCACGGTGCGCCGTCCTTGACGTGGAGCATCGGGAACCGCTTCTCGTAGGACCTGAGGTAGGGGGCCGGGTCCGCGCCTGCCCGCAGGATCCAGTAGAGGTCCATCTCGAACCAGACCAGATCCGGGTCGGTCTCCTCCAGCCACACGTCGAAGAGAGTCTGCCCAGTCTGCGGATCCGCGTGGAACTCGTTGTCGTGCAGGTGGGCGTACCAGCGCAGACCCCGGGCCCGGGCGGCCTCGCCCCACTGGTTCATCTCCCGCGCCATCGCACGGTAGCCCGTGGCGGTCTGGGCGCTGTCCATGTAGGAGACGCCGACGTACTCCTGTCCGAGGGCCACCGCGTTGTCGAAGGTCTGCTGCGCCCGGGTGCCCCGGAAGTCGCCGGGGTTGTGGTGACTGCCGATCACCCGCAGCCCGTTCGCATCGGCGATCCTGCGGAACTGCTCGGCGGTGCGCCCGCCATAGGTGTAGGCAGGCTCGATCTCGGCGTAGCCCGCGTCGGCGATCATCTCCAGGGTGCCCTCGGGATTGACGGCGAGCATGTCGCGCACCGAGTAGAGCTGGAGACCGATGCGGCCTGCCGGAACCCGTCTGCCCGCACCTCCGGGGGCCGGAACTGCCGAGGCCGGCCAGGCCTGCGATCCGGCGGCCAGAACGGCGGCGGAGACCGCTGCTCCACGGAGGAATCGACGACGACTGTGTGACTTTCCTTGAGCGGAGTTCATCTTTGTCCCTCTCTCAGCGAAAGTTGAGAGGATGCTATGAACACATCAACTGCTGACACAAGGACTTCGACATCGATCGCTCTTAAGTCGCTAGGACCTCTTGGAGCGGGATCATGTCCGTGGCGCCCGCGTCGGCATGGGCACGCGGGCTCACTGCGGCCCATGCCGACGCGGGCGGGCTGGGGCGGCCTATATGGGGCCGGCTCCCTCACGGCGCATTGCGGCGGAGCAGCTGGAACGGCTACTCCGCACCGGGCTCAGGACCTGCTGCAACGCCAGAAGGCCACACCTCGCCGCGGATCACGCGGACCTCTTCCGCCCTTGGCGCCGTCGCGACCGGACCGGGACATATGACGTAGGCGGAAGCCACGGCACCGGCGGTGATCAGTCGACAATTCTGTTGCCGCGCCGAACACGGAACCGCAGGATGTCAGACGCCAATCACATGTGATCCATCGAGGACGAAGAGTGACTGAGAACGACGAACAGCGCCAGACCCTGACGAATGCTTCCGGTGTACCGGTCCTGACCTACCTGCGTGGTGTTCGCGACGGGCACCCGTGGGCGGACCTGGCCGAAGTGGTCGGCCCCGACCCTGTGGACACCATCGTCTCCGACATGTCCGGATGGGCAGTATCGGGATCGGTGGAGCTCGGCGAGCAACTGCTGCGCCGTGGCGCCCGGGTGATGCGACACGCCCATGAAATGCGAAAAGACCTGATCGCGTCTCCGCCGCCCGCCGACTGGTCATCGCGCCTCGGAGACGGACTTCGCGTGGTTCCTTGCGACCGCGCTGCCGACGCGCTCTTCCCAGCATGGCGAGCCGCTTTTTCCGCCGACCACCCTGACCATCACCAGGGCAGCGACGAAGAAGCGCTGAACGAGCGTCTGGCACCTCTGCTGGCGGGCTCTGTCCTCGGTCCCCTCCTTCCGTGCAGTGCCTTGGTGGTGGACGAGACGGACCACGTCGTCGCCGGGGCGATCGTCACCGACCGCGATGGTCTGCCATGGATCGCGGACGTGTTTCGCCAACCTGGGGTACGGCACGCGGGACTTGGCGCCGATCTGCTTCGTCGCGTGCTCAGCGACGCCGCGGCCGACGGGTTGACCGAAGTCTCGCTCGCCGTGAGCGACGCGAATCCGGCGCGCCGCATCTACGAAAAGCTCGGTTTCCAACTGACTGGCACATCCCTGACTGTCGTAGTGCCGTAGGTTCCAAGGCGGCTCGCGTCTCAAGATGTCGTACGCCTGGGTTGTGATCCGGCAGCAGTGATGTCGACTGCACCGTGCCGGAAGGAAGGCTGTGGGCACCTGCCGTCGACAGCACTGGGCGGCGCTGCGCGAGTGCGTCAGGCAGGCAGGGCGGCGAGCCAGTCGGTCAGGAGCCGGTTGACCTCGACGGGGCGTTCTTGCTGGATCCAGTGGCCGCATCCGTCGAGAAGATGGCAGGAGATCAGGCCCGGCAGCGTGACCGGGTACGCCTTGATTGCCTCGGCCAGCCATGTCGTGGAAGCGTCCAGGCTGCCGCCGGCGAATAGGGACGGCTGGGTGATTGGGGCACCGTCGAAGGCGGCGAGGTCCTCCCAATCGCGGTCCATGTTCCGGTAGCGGTTGAGCGCTCCGCTCAGGCCGGTGCGTTCGAACTCCCCGGCGTAGACGTCGAGGTCCCTCTCGCTGAGCCAGGCGGGCAGCCGGCCGACGGGAAACCGGTCCCGCAGCGTCCCGGTCCTGCTGACGAAGTGCGGATCGGGAGCACCGGGTGCGGGCATGGTGTCGGCGGACAGGGCAGCGTAGAAGCCCGCGAGCCAGCCGCGTACATCGGGTTCGATCTCGGCCTCGGCGCGGCCCGGCTCCTGAAAGTACGAGACGTAGAACTCCTCGTCCCCGCCCATCTGCGCGAAGACGTCGCTGGGGCGGGGGCCGCCGCGCGGGGTGTAGGGAACGCTCAGCAGGCCCGCCGCGCGGAAGATTTCCGGCCTGAGCAGGGCGGAGTTCGCGGCGATGGTCGCGCCCCAGTCGTGGCCGATGACCACCGCCTTCTCCTCGCCCAGGGCGTGCACCACCGCGACGTTGTCCTCCACGAGGTCGAGCATCCGGTACGCGTCCGCAGCGGCCGGCTTGGAGGAGCGGCCGTAGCCGCGGACATCGATAGCGACCGCGCGGAATCCCGCCGCCGCGAGTACCGGCAGTTGGTGGCGCCAGGAGTACCAGGACTCCGGGAAGCCGTGTACGAGCAGCACCAGCGGTCCGGTTCCCTGCTCCACGAGGTGGATCCGGCCTCCCGGCGAGGCCACCGACCGGTGTGTGATCTCCGCGACGTGCCGCGACATGGGTCTCCTCCAGGACTGTCGGTCTTCTGAGCCCCAGGACGGCTTCCTTATGCCGTTCCGCTGACTCAACGCCGATCCTGCGGAAGTCCCTGCCCAGAAGACGAGTTTGTTTGCCGATTCTGCAAGCCCGGCCCTCGGTGGTGGCACCGACCCGGTCATCTGTCCGCCTCGGAGTGCGTCAGTCGCGGGGCCGGGAGCGTAGGGCTGTGGTGGAAGAGCTCACACGCCTGCGGCCCGGGCGACCGTCCCGTCTGTCCAGGTCCACGACGTCAGCGCGGCCGTCAGCACGACCGCGACGAATGTCGCGAGTGACCCGGCCGGCCTGGCCCCGCAGCGGCTCGCAGCCGGGGTGGAGATCCTCCTGCCCGCACTCGCCGCGGGCTGGCTGTGGCGGACCAAGCGCTGATGTCCCGCCTCCGCCCCGGCCTCGCTCGGGGCGGACCCGTCCCGCCCGACCGGCTCCGTCGGTCCGACTCGCGACGCCTCCAGGAGGCGGCAGGCGGCATTCCGGACATGAAGATCACGGTCTACGGCCTACGCCTCAGCAGCTCCAATCCTTGGCGAGATCGAGTTGCTCGCGGCGCTGGGTGAAGGAGAACCAGTTGCCGGAATCGTCACGGAAGATGGCCTCGGTGCCGTACGGCCGTTCCTGCGGTTCCTGCAGGAACTCCACGCCGCGCGCCTTCATCGCCTGGTAGTCGGCATGGATGTCGTCGGTGGCGAATACGCCCGCCCCCAGCACGCCCTTGGCGATCAGCTTCTTCAGTTCCTCGGCGGACTCCGGATCCAGCGCGGGCGGGCCCGGGACCATCAGCGTGAGTTCGAGATCCGGCTGGTCCTTGGCTCCGACGGTGAGCCAGCGCATCCCGGCCTCGCCCATCGTCATGTCGGTCCGGACCTCAAGCCCCAGCTTCTCGGTGTAGAACGCCCTGGCCCGGTCGTGATCGAGGACCCAGACGTTGGCGATGGACAAGCCCTTGATCATGGCTGACTCCCTGTGCTCGGCGGGGCGCCACTCGCCCACGCGTTGCGGCCCACCGTAGTTACCACTGCCTCACCGGGCTTCTCCAAAGTTGCGCTCTTCGGTGCCGCGCTCCAGCAGGCCCTTGAAACTTCCGTGCCAGAGCAGCGCATAACACCCGGGAATCAGCGCCGACCCCTGCCCGACATGCCGGGCACGGTACTCACTCGGAGTGAGGCCGGTGTGCTTTTTGAAGCTCGAGGAGAAGGATCCCAGGCTGGTGAAGCCCACGAGCATGCAGATCTCGGTGACCGACAGGTCGGCGGTGCGCAGCAGGTCCTCCGCGCGCTCGATGCGGCGGCGGCTCAGATACTGCCCCGGTGTCTGGCCGTACACATCCCGGAAGACGCGGACGAAGTGGTAGCGCGAGTACCCGGCGTGCGCGGCGAGCACGTCCAGGTCTATGGGTTCGGCCCAGTCACGGTCCATGACGTCCTTGGCCAGACGTAGCCGCCGCAACTGCGACAGCTGGGCGTCGGGCATCGAGTCCGGCGTGGTACTCACCCATCGATGGTGACACACTCCCGATGCCCGCCCCCGCGCGGACTGATCGACATGTCGACCACCGGCACTGCGTGCGGCGATTGTTCACCGGCGCGGGTTGAGCCGGGCCGCCTGGCGTGTCAGGTGGTCGCGTTCGGCGAGGTTGGGGGCCCTGTGGGCCGCCTCGACGTACAGCCGTGCCGCCGTCGTCAGGTCGCCGTCGCGTTCGTGGAGGTACGCCGCCACCGCGGCGTGGCGGGGCAGTGAGTCGTCCAGCGCCGCGAGCGCCGCCAGGCCGGCGCGCGGTCCGTCGGCCTCGCCGACGGCGACG
This sequence comes from Streptomyces sp. NPDC001292, assembly GCF_042896465.1. Lineage (NCBI taxonomy): Bacteria > Bacillati > Actinomycetota > Actinomycetes > Kitasatosporales > Streptomycetaceae > Streptomyces > Streptomyces sp. NPDC001292. The sequence goes on along the minus strand of NZ_JBIAXG010000004.1, from coordinate 145,419 downwards.
GCGCGGTTGAGCCGGACGACCGGGCTGTCGGTCAGGCGCGTGAGCTCGTCGTACCACTCGACGATCTGGACCCAGTCGGTCTCCTCGGCGGTGGGCGCGTCGGCGTGGAGTGCCGCGATGGCGGCCTGGGCCTGGAACTCGCCCAGCCGGTCGCGGGCGAGGGCCGTCTGCAGGATCTCGACGCCCTCGGCGATCGACTCGGTGTCCCACCGGCCGCGGTCCTGCTCGGCGAGCGGTACCAGGCTGCCGTCGGGCGCGGTACGGCTGGCGCGCCGGGCGTGGTGGAGCAGCATGAGGGCGAGCAGCCCCGCGACCTCTGGGTGGTCGATCGCGGCCGCGAGCTGCCGGGTGAGCCGGATGGCCTCGGCGGCGAGGTCGACATCGCCGGAGTAGCCCTCGTTGAAGACCAGGTAGAGGACGCGCAGCACGGTGGCGACGTCGCCGGGCTGGTCGAACCGCACGCCGGAGACGGTGCGCTTGGCGCGGCTGATGCGCTGCGCCATGGTTGCCTCGGGCACCAGGTAGGCCTGGGCGATCTGGCGGGTGGTCAGCCCGCCGACGGCGCGCAGCGTGAGCGCGACCGCGGACGACGGCGTCAGCGACGGGTGAGCGCAGAGGAAGTAGAGCTGGAGCGTGTCGTCCACTGCGGGCGCGGGCCCGGGCGCCGGCTCCTCGTCGACGAGGTCCTCACGCCGGCGACGGGCGGCGTCCGCCCGGGTCGCGTCGAGGTAGCGGCGCCAGGCCACGGTGACCAGCCAGCCCTTGGGATCCCTCGGCTGGTCGGCCGGCCAGACGCGGACGGCGTCGACCAGCGCGTCCTGCACGGCGTCCTCGGCCGCCGCGAAGTCGGCTCCGCGGCGGACGAGGATCGCGAGCACACTCGGTGTGAGGCTCCGGAGCAGGGCCTCGTTCATCGTTGAGGTCATTCCGTGATGGTGGGCGGCGCGGCCAGGAACGGGCGCACCTCGAGCCACTCGTGGATCGGCTTTCCGCCTGCCCCGGGGGCGGCCGACAGTTCCCCGGCCAGCTCGATGGCGCGCTCGTAGTCGTCGACGTCGATCACCATCCAGCCGGCGATGAGGTCCTTGGTCTCGGCGAACGGGCCGTCGGTGACCGGCGGGCGCCCCTCACCGTCGTACCGGACGAATGTCCCCTCGGGGGCGAGCGCCTGACCGTCGACGAACTCGCCGGTCTTCTCGAGCCGGGCCGCGAAGTCGTGCATGTACTGCACGTGGGCCGAGATCTCCTCCGGCGTCCACTGGTCCATCGGCACGTCGTTGACCGCTGCGGGAGCGCCTCGGTAGTGCTTGAGCAGCAAGTACTTCGCCATCGTGGTTCTCCTCGGTGCTGGTGCGACCCATTGTCGTCACGTTCACCCCTGGGACGAAGCCGCTCACGGGTTCTCGACATCGCCGTCCGAAATTTTTCGGGCTCTCGTGGATGAAACCCGTGAGGCCCTCTCGAGTTCAGTATTGACGACCTGTGTTTGGTGTGACTAAATCTCCGTACCTGATGGAAGGGGCCAGGAACTGTGGTCGACAGCGCTCAGCCGGCTGAACCGGCCGCCGATGGTCCTACCCGGCTGGTGGGGGCGGCGATCAAGCGGATCCGCACCGAGCGCGGCCTGACGCTCCGGGACCTGGCGGAACGCTGCGGACTGTCGCCGGGCTTCCTCTCGCTGGTCGAGCGCGGCATCAACTCGATCTCGCTGACCTCCCTCTTCGCGCTGGCCAACGCGCTGGAGGTGGACGCGGTCGAGCTGCTGGGCGCGGCCGGTCGCCGCAGTCGGCACGACTACGCGATCGCCCGGCACGACGACCCGCACGCAACGCGGGTGGTGATGGGCGAGCGTGAGCACCGCGTGCTGACCGCGGATCTGCCGGACCAGCGCATCGAGGCGCTGGCCACCAAGGTGCACCCGACCGCGGAGCCGTCACCGGTCACCCAGCACGACGGCGAGGAGTTCTGCTATGTGCTGCGCGGTGAGCTGACTTTCCTGCTGCCGGACGAGACCGCGGTGCTCGTCGCGGGCGACTCGATCCACTTCAAGTCCCGAATTCCGCACGCCATCCACAACCGCGGCACCGACATCGCGGAGGTGCTCTGGACGGTCGACCGCCCGCTGCTGCGGCGACCCGACGGCACGATCTGCTGATCGCGCTTCGCCTCCCTGCCGGTTCCGCCACCCACCGAGAGGCGGCCATGAGCGAACTGACGAAGGTTGAGGTCTCCCGGAGCGACCGAGGTTTCTTCGGCCACCCACGCGGACTGGCCACGTTGTTCTTCCTGGAGATGTGGGAGCGGTTCTCCTACTACGGGATGTCCGCGATCCTGCTGTACTACCTGTACGACCGGACCTCCGACGGCGGGCTCGGGCTGGACAAGCCGACAGCGTCGGCGCTGGTGTCGATCTACGGCGCCCTGGTGTTCATGTCCGGCATCCTCGGCGGCTGGATGGCCGATCGGTTGCTGGGCATGCGCCGAGCGGTGCTGCTGGGCGGCCTGCTGATCATGTGCGGTCACCTGGCACTGGCGGTGCCCGGCGGGTTGCTCGCTCTGCTGGCGTCGATGCTGCTGATCGTGGTCGGCACCGGGCTCTTGAAGCCGAACGTGTCGAGCCTGGTCGGGGAGCTGTACTCGGCGACCGACAACCGCCGCGACGCCGGGTTCTCCATCTTCTACATGGGCATCAACCTGGGCGCTTTCATCGCGCCGTACCTGGTGGGCACGCTCGGGCAGAGGGTCGACTACCACCTCGGCTTCGGTCTCGCGGCCGTCGGCATGGCCGCGGGGCTGGTCGTTTACGCCCGGGGGCGGACGCGACTGGGCCGGGCCGGGGACGTGTCGACGAATCCGCTCCGCGCCGGTGAGCGGCGCCAGGTGGCGCTGCGCGCAGCCGTGGGTGTGGCGGTGGTGGCGGTGGTGGTCGTGGCTCTCGGCGCCGGCGGTTCCCTGACCGTCCAGACGCTGATCAACGCCGTGACGGTGCTCGCGGTGCTGCTGCCGGTGGCGTATTTGATCATGATGCTGCGCAGCCCGCACACCGATACCGTGGAGCGGTCCCGCTTGATCGCCTACATCCCGCTGTTCATCGGCGCGGTGTGCTACTGGGTGGTCAACGAGCAGTCCGGCTCGGTGCTCGCTCAGTTCGCCGACACCCGAACCGACCTGGAGGTCTTCGGGCTCGCGGTGCCGTCCTCGTGGTTCCAGTCGCTGAACCCGATCGCCACGCTCGTCCTGGCCCCCACCTTCGCCTGGCTGTGGATCAGGCTGGGGGACCGGCAGCCCACCACGCCGCGCAAGTTCGCCACCGGACTGCTGCTCGGTGGGGCCTCGTTCGTGCTGATGGCCGGGCCCGGTCTGCTGCACGGCGTGGATGCGCTCGCCAGCCCGTGGTGGCTCGTCGCGAGTTACTTCGTTGTGATCTGCGGGTCGATGTGCCTGTCTCCGGTGGGGCTCTCGGCCACCACCAAGCTGGCACCGCGGGCCTTCCTGGCCCAGATGATGAGCTTGTGGTTCCTGGCCTCCGCCGCAGCGGGCGGCATCAACGCGCAACTGGTGCAGCTCTACCGCGCGGAGACCGAGGTCGGCTACTTCGCCGGAGTCGGTGCGGCCGTGATGGCCACCGGAGCTGTCATGCACCTGATCGCGCCGTGGGTGCAACGGCGCATGGGCGGTGTGCGGTGAGAAGTAGTCGGTCCAACCAGAAGGAGCAGAAGATGCGAGTGGTGGTCGTCGGCAGCGGCATCGTCGGTGCGGCAGCCGGTTACGAGCTGGCCCGGGCCGGGTTGGACGTGGTCCTGGTGGACTCGTCGGCCCCCGGCCGTGCGACGTCGGCCGGTGCGGGCATCATCTGCCCGTGGTCGTCCGAGGTGGACGATCCGGACTGGTACCGGATCGCGGTCGCCGGGGCGGAGCACTACCCGGAGTTGCTGGCAGCGTTGACCGCTGACGGGGAGACCGAGTTCGGCTACCGGCGGATCGGCTCGCTGCGACTGGTCCACGAAGCCGAATCCGAGAAGGCGCTACGGCGCGTGGCCGAGCGTGCCGCCAAGTCCCCGATGGCCGGCGAGGTGGAGTTGATCAGCGCTCGCCGGGCCCGCGAGCTCTTCCCGCCCCTCGAACACGACGGCCCCGCGATCCACGTCCCAGGAGGAGCGCGCCTGGACGGCCGCTCGGTCCGCGACGCGATGCTTCGCGCCGCAGTCCGGCGCGGCGCTCGGGTCGTCAACGGCACGGCCGCGATCGTCGCCGACAGCGCGGTCCGCGGAGTACAGGTCGACGATGTGTTCGTCGGCGCGGACACCGTGATCGCGGCGGCCGGCGCCTGGTCGCCGCAGCTGCTCGAACCGATCGGTGTCCGGGTGCGGGTCACGCCGCAGCGCGGGCAGATCATGCACCTGCGGCTGCCCGGCGTGGAAACCGCGAACTGGCCGGTCGTGCTGCCGCGGTCGCGGCACTACCTTCTGGCCTTCGACGACTCGCGGGTCGTCGTCGGCGCGACCCGCGAGGACGACGCCGGCTTCGACCACCGGGTGACCGCGGCCGGGATGGCGGAGGTGCTCGCCGAGGCTCTGTCGGTGGCCCCTGGGCTGGCCGGCGCCACGCACGTGGAGACCCGCATCGGGTTCCGCCCGATCGGGCCCGACATCCTACCGCTGCTCGGCGCGGTCCCGCAGGTCACCGGGCTGATCGTGGCCAACGGCCTGGGGGCCTCCGGTCTGACGATCGGCCCCTACGCGGGTTCGGTCGCGGCGCGGTTGGCCCGTCAGGCCGATCCGGGGATCGACCTGACGCCCTACGACCCGCTGCGTTGACGGCTCAGCCCGCTCCGGGTCAGCAGCGGGTCGCGGTCGGAGCCGAGTCCCGCGGCTGCCGGGACAGCATCTCGCCGAGCCGTATCTCGGCCAGGCCCGCGCCGTGGAACGGGGCAGTTGAGCCGCTCGGCGCCTCCCCGTACGCTCTTTCGCAGCCTCACTTGCGTACGCAATTACTTACAGGCGCTCGTTAATGCAAGCGCGCATTAAGTGCGCGTGGGGGCAGGATCGGAATGTCCCCTCGGCCTGCGAGGTCGGGGGAAACGGCCTGTGGCCGGAACGTTCTCGATGGAGGACGGTCCGGCCACAGGCTCAGGAGCGGGCGGCACGGGTCGGGGCGGCCCCGCCGTGGCCGGCGCCGGGCTCAGGGCAGGATGGAATCGACGTAGCCGCCGTCCACCCGCACCGCGCCGCCGGTGGTGGCGGAGGCGGAGGGCGAGGCGAGGTAGACGACCAAGTTGGCGATCTCCTCGGGCTCGATGAGGCGCTGCAGCAGGGACTGGGGACGGTACTTGACCATGAACTCGTGCTGCGCCTCGTCCCAGGGCAGCTCGTCGCCGACGAGTTCGCGGACGAACCCCTCGACGCCGCCGGTGTGGGTCGGCCCGGCGATGACGGAGTTGACGGTGACGCCGGTGCCGGCGGCGTCCTTGGCGAACCCGCGGCTGACGGCGAGCAGCGAGGTCTTCGTCATGCCGTAGTGGATCATTTCGGCGGGGATGGCCACGGCCGAGTCGCTGGCGAGGTTGAGGACGCGTCCCCAGCCCCGTGCCTTCATGCCGGGCAGGTAGGCGCGGATGAGCCGGACGGCGGAGAGGACGTTGACTTCGAAGTAGCGGCGCCACTCGGCGTCGTCGATCTCCAGCGGAGCGGCGGAGCCGAAGATACCGAGGTTGTTGACGAGGATGTCGACCATGGGCACGGCCTCCAGCACGGCGGCGGCCCCCTCCTCCGTCGCCAGATCGCCCACCGCGCCGGTGACGTCGTCGCTGCCGGAGTCGGCGCGTACGGTGCGGACGGCTTCGGCGACGCGCTCCTCACCGCGGCCGTTGACGACGACGCGGGCGCCCGCGCGGGCGAGGCCGGTGGCGATGGCGTGGCCGATGCCCTGGGTGGAACCGGTGACCAGAGCAGTGCGGCCGGAGAGAGCGATCTGCATGGTGCGTTCCCCTCGTTGAGGCTGTTGAGCTGCTGCGGCGGTGTCGGCGCCCCCGGAGCGCCCCTCCGACGTGGACGGGTGCTTCCGGGGGCGTTCGGGGTCAGTTGAGGGTGCCGGGGTCCGGGCCGGTGCGCAGACCACGGTCGAGGTCCGTGAGGGCGGCCATGTCGGCGTCGGTGAGCTCGAAGCCGAAGACGTCGAGGTTCTGCCGGATGCGGTCGGGGGTGACGGACTTGGGGATCACGATGTTGCCGGTCTGCAGGTGCCGGCGCAGCACGACCTGCGCCGGGGTTACGCCATACGCCTCGGCGACTCGCACGATCGCCTCGTCCCCGGGGACCGCGCCCCGGGCCAGGGGGCTCCAGGCCCACCACGCGGCTGGTGACCCGGCTGGAGGACCGTGGACTGCTCTCGCGCTACCTGTGCCCCACCGACCGCCGGGGCATCTACACCGCCGTCACGGACGACGGCCTGCGCCTGCTGGAGGAGGCCCGCCCCAACCACAACACCGCCCTGCACGAGGCCCTCGACCAGGCAGCCATCGAGCCCGTGCCGGCACCCCTGGTCCAGGCCGTCCAAGGGAATGGCAAGGCGGCGTCCAGCCGGTATGACCGAACGCCGCCCGCGATAACACCACGGAAGGGTCCCGCGCCACGATCCTGCTACCGGGATTCATTCGCAGTGCACCGGCGTTCACGCCGGTGGTGGAAGCCAAGGAATCCCACACGGAAACCGTGCCGCGCAGCGGCACAGCAACCCGTGGGACGGCCAGAATCCTCGGGCATCAGCCCGAGGAGCAAGTCAAGACCGCTGTTCGAGGACGTCCACAGCCAGCTTCCGCACCGCGGTGTCGTCGACCTCGACGCCGAGCCCCGGACCGCCGGGCACCCGCGCCGTCCCGTTCTCGATCGTCACCGTCGGCCCCGCGTAGGGCGACTCGACGAACTGGCGGCCGTTCAGGTCCACTGGCGTGTCGAGCCCGTAGGCCGCGAAGAGGTGCAGCGAGGCGGCGAGCCCCACGTCCGAGTCGGTGAGTCCCGACCCCATGAGCTGTACGCCGCAGTCCTCGGCCAGCGCGCACAACCGCCGCGAGAGCGTGAGCCCGCCGCTGCGCTGCACCTTGGCGATGGCGATGTCGACGGCTCCGAGACGGACGAACGTCGCCAGGTCGGTGGGGTGGCGCAGACTCTCGTCGAGCGCGACCGGGATCGGTGAGGCGTCCCGGAGCCTGCGCAGTCCGGCGATGTCGTTGGCGGGCAGCGGCTGTTCGAAGGCGCTCACCCCGAGGCCGGCCAGGCGGGCGGACATGCGCAGCGCGGCCGGCACGGTGTACGCCTGGTTGGCGTCCACCCACAACGGGGCTTTGGCCGGGGCGTGTTCGCGTACGGCGGCCACCACGGCCGCGTCCGTCTCCTCGTCGTGCAGCCCCACCTTCACCTTGAACGCCCGGTAGCCCGCGTCCACGCCCTCTGCCACGCTGTCGCCGACCTCCGCCGGTGACTGGCCGGAGACGACCCAGCCCAGCTCGACCGTCTCCTGCCTCCGCTGCCCCCACAGCGTGCCCAGCGGCACGCCGGCCGCCCGCCCGAGCAGGTCGTGCAGCGCGACGTCGACGGCTCCCTTGGCCAGCGGGGCGCCGATGGTGAAGCCCCGGTTGACGGCACGGTCGAACGCTGCGTCCACGCCGTCGAGATCCCAGGCCGGGCGGCCCAGGACCGCCGGCGCGAGATAGCGGTCGACGGTCGTGACGATCGACTCCGCGGTCTCGTACGTCCACGCGGGGATCGGCGTCGCCTCGCCCCAGCCGTGCACGCCGTCGGCGTCGACCCGTACCAGGACGCGGATGCTGGGCCGGCCGGCCACGGCCACCGCGCCGCCGGAGACTCCGAAGGAGCGCCGGGTGGGCAGGGCCACGGCGTACGTGGTGATGCGGTCGATGGTCAGATCGCCGAGCGGGAGCCGATGCGGTGTCATGGGCGTCCTTCCGTCTGAAGTGACTGAAGTGGTTTGCCGTTACGAGCCTGGCCGGGCGTACGGCCGGGGGTCGGTGCGCGGTCGGACGTACGACGTCACCCCCGCCCCGGCGGTGCCGTGCCGCCGCGCCACGGTGTTGTGCTGCCCCGCAGCAGGACCTCACCCGGGATGCGCTCCACGCGCGAGCGCCGTCCCCGAGGCTCGCGCAGCGCCAGGTCCAGGACGGTCTCTCCCATCCGTGCGAGCGGCAGCGCGACCGTGGTCAGCGGCGGGGTGAGGTCCCGTACGATCGGTACGTCGTCGAAGCCGGCGAGCGAGAGGTCCTCCGGCACCCGGAGCCCGCTTTCGCGCAGTGCCGCCAGCGCCCCGACGGCCATCACGTCCGTGACGGCGAAGACGCAGCTCGCCCTCAGGCCCCGGGCGAGCAGTTCTGCGGTCGCGGCGTACCCGCCCTCACGGGTGAACGCGCCCTCGACCACCTGGTCGGCGGCCAGCCGGATCGAGTGCTCGGCCAGCGCGGCGCGGAAGCCGCGCAGCCGGTCGGCGACCGTCGTCAGCGACGGCGGGCCGGTCAGCACCGCGAACTCCCGGTGCCCCAGGCCGATCAGGGCCCTGGCCAGTTCCGCCGCCCCGGCCCGGTTCTCCGGCAGCACCGTGTCCACCCGCAGGCTGCGGTGGCGGCTGACGACGGCGACACGGCCGCCGCTCGACACGTACGGCCCCAGTTCCGCGGCCATCGACCGCTCCCAGTCCGCGTCCTCGAAGCCGGAGCCGATGAGCAGGATGGCGCGGGCGCGGTGGGCGCGCAGCGTCGAGACGTAGGCGACCTCACGGGCGGGTTCGCGGAAGGTGCTCGCCAGCATCACCATGAGGTCCCGCGCGGCGGCGGCGCGCGTCACGCCGCTGGCTATGGCGGAGAAGTACGGGTCGCCGACGTCGTGGCAGATGACGCCGACGACTGAGCTCTGGGCGCTCGCGAGTGCCTGCGCATGGGCGTTGGGGATGTAGGCGAGGTGCTCGGCGGCGAGCAGCACGCGCCTGCGCAGGTCCTCGCTGACCCGGCCGGTGCCGTTGAGTGCACGCGAGGCGGTGGCCACGGAGACCCCGGCGGTACGGGCGACGGCGTCCAGGGTCACGTGCGCCCGTGCCCGCCCGGGCCGTTCGGGTACAGGCGCGTTGTCTCGGCTTACGGGTCGGTTCACGGCACCCCCAGATCGCACCAGGGCCACAGGCGCGGCAAGGTCCGGAAACCTCTTGACGCCCTATTGACCATTCGTACGCGCTGTCCCTAACGTGGCAGAGCATAGCAGAAAGCGCTTTCTGGAAGCGTTTTCCGAAACGAATCCCTACGACTCCTTTCCCTCGCCACGACCCGACGTCAGAGGAGTTCACCCATGAGCCAGAGCGCCGTCCGCCGAACTCCCGCTTCCCCGGCGGGAGTCAAGGAGCGCGCGCAGCGCGGCGCGGCCGAACGGCTCGGCGAGGCGGCTGAGCGGTCGTGGCGGCCGTTCGCCCTGCTCCTCGCGTGCCTCGTCGCCTGGTGGGCCGTCTCGGCCGGCGGCCTGGTCGAGCCCTACCTCGTGCCCTCGCCGGGCGCGACCCTGGACCTGATGGCCACCAAGAGCGGCTACCTCTGGCACCACAGCTGGGTGACCACGTACGAGACGCTGCTGGGCTTCGTGATCGCGGTCGTCGTCGGCGTCCTCGCGGCCGTGGTGATGGTCTACTCGTCGACCGTCGAGAAGACGCTGTATCCCATCCTGCTGTTCGCCCAGGTGATCCCGAAGATCGCCATCGCGCCGCTGTTCGTGGTGTGGCTGGGCTTCGGCATCGCGCCGAAGATCCTCATCGCCGTGCTCATCGCCTTCTTCCCGGTGGTCATCTCCATGGTGACCGGCCTGAAGTCGGTGGACCCGGAGATGATCCAGCTCTCCCAGACCATGGGCGCGAGCGCGCTCCAGACCTTCGTCAAGATCCGCTTCCCGGCGTCGTTCCCACACCTGTTCTCCGGTCTGAAGGTGGCCGTCACGCTGGCGGTCACCGGTGCGGTCGTCGGCGAGTTCGTCGGTGCCAACGAAGGTCTCGGCTATGTGATCCTCCAGGCCAACGGCAATCTCGACACCCCGATGCTCTTCGCCGGGCTCCTGGTGATGTCACTGATCGGTGTCGTCCTCTTCGTGGTCGTGGAGATCACCGAGAAGCTCCTGCTCCCCTGGCACGCCAGCCGCCGGGGCGACGCCGTCAGCACCGCGTACTGAAGGCAACTTCCCGCTCCCCGTTCCGAGAAGGGCCGGACCATGCACCTGCGCAGACTGCCCACCGTCCTCGTCCCACTGCTGCTGCTCGCCACCGCCTGCGGCGGCGAGGGCTCGGACAAGACCACGAGCGCGTCGGGCAAGGAACTCGACAAGGTCACGCTCACGCTGAACTGGTATCCCTACGGCGAGCACGCGCCCTTCTACTACGGCAAGCAGCAGAAGATCTACGAGAAGCACGGCATCGACCTGCAGATCCGGGCCGGACAAGGTTCGCAGAAGACCGTGCAGGCCACTGCCGCCGGTCAGACCGACTTCGGCTGGGCGGACACCCCGGCCGTCCTCGCGGGCGTGGACCAGGGAGTCAAGGTCAAGAGCCTGGGCGTGTTCCTGCAGACCACCCCGGCGTCCGTGCAGTTCTTCGCCGACAAGGGCATCGACAAGCCCTCGGACATCAAGGGCAGGACGATCGCGGGAACCGCCGGTGACGCCCTCTCCAGGACCTTCCCGGTCTTCCTGGAGAAGAACGGGATCGCCGAGTCCGACGTGAAGATCCAGAACACCGACCCCGCCGGCAAGATCGCCGCGGTGATCTCCGGCCAGACCGACGCGCTGCTCGGATACGCCAGCGACCAGGGCCCCACCATGCAGAACAAGGCCGGCAAGAAGGTCTCCTACCTGCGCTTCTCCGAGCATGGGCTCAACTTCTACTCCAACGGCCTCATCGCCGGGCAGCGCACCCTCAGCCGCGACCCCGACCTGGCCAAGCGCATGGCCCAGGCCACCAGCGAGGCGTGGGCCGCGGCGGAGAAGAGCCCGGGTCCCGCCGTCGCCTCGATGGCGGGCGCCTCCGGCCAACTGCCGCCCGAGAAGGTCCTGTCCGAACAGTTCGCCACCACGCTGACCCTGCTGCACACCGACGCCACCCAGGGCAAGGCACCGGGCGTCAACACCGAGGCGGACTGGCAGAAGACCGTCGACCTCTTCGCCCAGGTCGGCATGGTCCGCAACGCCAAGCCGGTCTCGGAGTACTGGGACACCAGCGCGGCCCCGAAGGGATGACGATGGGAGAGAAGACCCTCCGTACACCGCGGGCGGACGCCGGCCGGCAGCCGTCCGCAGCCGAGTCGTCCACAGCCGTCGGACTCGATGCGGTGCAGGTGCGGTTCCGTACGAAGAAGAAGGACGTCACCGCCCTGCGGGACGTCTCGTTCGACGTCGCGCCCGGTGAGTTCGTCGCCATCGTCGGACCGTCCGGGTGCGGCAAGTCGACCCTGCTCAAGCTTGTCGCGGGGCTGCTGCGGCCGTCCTCGGGCACCGTCCGGCTGCACGGCGAGGACGTCACCGCGCCTCGCCCCGACATCGGGTACGTCTTCCAGCGCGCCGCTCTGCTCGAATGGCGCACAGTACGGCGGAACATCCTCCTCCAGGCCGAGATGCGGAAGATGTCCGCCGACCGGGCCCGTGCCCGGGCCGCCGAACTCATCGAGATGACCGGCCTGACCGGCTTCGAGGACGCGTACCCGCACGAACTGTCCGGCGGAATGCAGCAGCGCGTGGCGCTGTGCCGAGCGCTGCTGCACGAGCCGCCGGTGCTGCTCATGGACGAGCCCTTCGGTGCCCTCGACGCGCTCACCCGCGAGCAGATGAACGTCGAGCTGAACCGTATCTGGCGGGAGACCGGCACCACTGTCCTGCTGGTCACCCACTCGATCTCCGAAGCGGCGTACCTGGCGGACCGCGTGGCGGTGATGAGTGCACGGCCCGGCACGATCACCGAGATCATCGATGTCGGCCTGCCGCCGGAACGTGACTACACCGACACCATGAGCCGCCCGGAGTTCCGCCGCGCCACGGCCCGTATCCGAACTCTGCTGGGCGCGGCCTCGGCGGCCGACTGACGGGCGCCGCCCTGCCGCCCCGGCGCCGGCCTCGGGGTGCCTACGCGGCCTCGGCGGCCGAAGGCCCCACCCCTTCCCGGCCCACCCCTTCCCGGCGCACGCGTGGCAGGCGTGGACCGAGCTGCCCGGGCCGGAACCGGCTTCGGTTCCGGCCCCGGCCCCAGGGCCTGTTCGAAATGTTGATCAAGGTCGTGGAACGATCCTCAGGTGGCTCGTGGGGATCTGACAGACGACCAGTGGGAGCGGCTGGAACCGTGGCTGCCGCCGGCGTCGAAGACGGGCCGGCGGCCGCGGGACCGCCGGCAGGCTTTCAAACGCGATCTGGTGGCGGGTGCGAACGGGCTCGCCGTGGCGGGACGTGCCGGAGAGGGTACGGACCCTGGGAGACGGCGTACTCGCTCTTCCGTCGGCGCCGGTCCACCGCTGACTGTGCGCCCCTGCCACCGCATCATCGGCGCCGACGGCTCGCTCACCGGATACGCGGGCGGCTTGAGCGCAAGCAGCACCTGCTCGCGCTCGAGCACGCGATCCGACGGACCCAGCGGGCTCAAGCCGAGGGCAGCCCCCAGCCGGGTGCCGGTGCGTTCGGCGTGACCGGTCCGATCCGCAGTTCGGGACGGTCGCCCTGAACCGTGATCAGCGCCGACTCGCCCTTGCCGAGGGCTATGCGGATCGCCCCGTCGCCCGCGTCCTCGTACGCGAGCGGCTTGCCCCGCCCGTCCCGGACGTCGACCGGCCCCGCGATCCCATGGCGTACCACGCAGGGCGCGCCGGCCTCGCTGACCAGCCGAACCCAGCGGGTCGCCCCGGCCTCCCGGACCGCGCTCAGCAGGAACGCGCCCTGGGTGCGGAAGTCGTGCACGGTCAGTTCGCGCCAGGCGGCGGGCAGCGCCGGGAAGACGCGGATCACGCCGCCCCAGGACTGGCACACCATGTCGTGCAGGGACTGTGCGGCGGACAACGGCGTCTCGATGACCGGGCCCGACTCCTTGTACATGGTGTTGGCCTGGATGAAGCGGCTCATCAGCTGGCCCAGGTACCTGAGCGCGTCGTCGCCCTTGCCGAGGAGGGCCGACATCGACGCCGCGCCCGTGAACGTATAGCCCTGCAGGGCGCCTTCGAAGCCCACCCAGTGGGCCAGGGACTTCTCGATCAGGGCCTTCTCGTCCGGGGTGCGGCCGGTGAGTTCGTACAGCGGATAGACGGCGAGCAGGTGGGAGTAGTGACGGTGGGACTTCGCGAACGGGATATCGGCACCGATCATGAAGCCGTTGGAGTCCGTCGGGTAGGGCACGCGCTTGGCCAGGACCTCGCGCCAGCGCGGGGCCAGTTCGTCGTCGATGCCGAGCAGTTCGGCCGACTCCAGCAGCGTCCGGCAGCCCCAGGTCAGCAGCATCAGGTCGTAGTTGCAGTCGCGGGAGTTGCCGCCGTACTCGGGTGAGAACGTCGCCGGCAGATGCAGTTTGCCGTCCGCGCCCGGCTCCAGGAAGTGCAGGTAGTAGTTGATCGCCTTGCGCAGAAGGGGGAAGAGGACATCGCGCAGGATCGACTCGTCCATGGTGTGGCGGTAGCTGAGCCAGACATTGTGCAGGGCCCAGGTGAGGTTGCCGACCTCCGGCGTGGGCGGGCTCTGGCCGGGGATGCCGACGCCGTAGCCGGTGAGGGTGCTTGCCGCGCCGTTGACCAGGGACGGGTCCGTGGTGCGGGGGATGCCGAGCGAGTCGCCGCGGTACGGGGGCGCCACCTCCTTCGCGAGGTTGTCCCGGAACTCGCTCAACGCGCGTGTGACGGCGTCGAGTTCCAGGTGGTTGGAACCGTGGATCAGCCAGTACTCCAGCTGCGCGTTCAGATTCCACCAGGTGTTGGGCCAGGGCGTGGACTCCAGCCAGGGGCCGCAGGTCGCCATCACGGGCGCGTCACGGCGCGCGGCGGAGGCGGCCTTGTAGAGCTGGATCCAGTAGAACCGCTGGATGCGGGCGTCGGGCAGGGACAGGAAGCTCTTGCGGTAGAAGTCGTGCCACCAGGCGCGATGCGCGACGGCCAGCGCCTCGTACGGCAACACGGAGACGTCGCGCACCGCGCGCAGCGCGCGGTCGCGGGCCGTCGACGTGGGGAACGAGTGCGCCACATGCACGTACAGAGTGCGCCGCTCGTCGCGGGTGCGCTCGCGCCAGGCGGTGACGTGCTGCCCGCCCGCGAGCAACGGCTGCACGGCGGCCGACACATCGTCGTGCTCCTCGACCTCGGCGGGCGGATTGCCTCGGTACCCGTCGGGCAGCGGCATGAAGGCGGCGCGCGGGCTGATCGCGTTCGCCGGGTGGAACACCCAGCGGAAGTCGCGCTCGCCCTCGCTCGGGGTCACCTCCACGGCCAGCACCGAGCGGGAGGTGTGGACGAAGGCGCGGAGCGCGAGGGTGCCGCGGTCCGTGGTCAGCGTGCCGGTCAGCTCGGCGTCGCGCAGTCCCAGACGCCAGTCCAGGCCCGTGATCGTGCCGACCGGCTCCAGCGTGAAGTGCCCGATCGGCAGCCGCGCGAGGCCGAAGAGGGAGCCGAACTCGGGCCGGTGGTCCTGCACCTCGGAGTGCTGCACATTGAAGCGGACGGCCCTCGTCCCGGCACCGGGCTCCGCGTAGATCCCGGAGCCGAGCAGACCGTTGCCCAGATACGGACCCTCGTACCAGGTCTTCGGCATGCGGCGCCAGACGAGATCGGCGTCGTCGAGCACCGTGCGCCAGGCGTCGTCGGGGGCGTCGACACGGCCCGGACCCGTCGCGGGTGAGGCCCCGTGTTCCGGGGCGTCCGCCGCCCGAGCGGGTGTCGGCAGCCCTCCGGCCAGTAGCGCTCCGCTGAACGCGGAGCCGGTCGCGAGCACGGTTCTTCTGGACGGTCTCGGCATGACGCCTCCCGGGGCTCGGGCTGAGCAACAATTCATCGGATCTATCCCAGCCTTGCAAGGTAGAGGTGGTCCACGGGATCGTCAATACGTTGCGAGACATCCGATCTATCAGCCCCAGATCGCGGCACCGAGCCACGCCCCCGCATCAGCAGGCAGGCGAACAACTCGACCAGCGCCCTCGTGCCCAGCGCCCGCATGCGAGACCCCGTGGTCTGCCCAGCACCTGGGCCGGACGGGCCACGGGGTCACAGGCCGCGGATCAGAACCGCACGTCCCGCAGGTACTCGTAGCTGGTGCGGGCCGAGGCGAAGGGATCGGCCGGGCGGTCGTGTTCGACCAGCCACTGCTTGACGCCGCCTCGTCGCGCCGAGCCGAACATGTGGGGGAAGTCCAGGACCCCGGAGCCGACGTCGGCGAAGTCGCCGTTCGGCGCCATGTCCTTGACGTGCAGGGCCGGGAAGCGGTGCCGGTTCTCGGTGAAGTAGTCGGCCGGGTCCTTGGCACCGCCCTTCGCCGCCCAGTACAGGTCGAGTTCGAAGCCGACGAGGTGCGGATCGGTCTCCGCGAGCAGGATGTCGTACAGCATCTGCCCGTTGACCGTCCTGTGGTCCGGCTCGTGATTGTGGAACAGCACCTTCAGCCCGGCTTCGCGGGCCGTCAGCCCCGCCTGATTCAGCTTGCGCGCGGCCTCCCGGTAGCCCTCCGGAGAGAGCAGGGAGCTTGGCAGGCTCGGTACGACGATCCACTTCCCGCCGAGCGTGCGGACGTCCTCGAGGGCCTGGGGCAGACCGCTGCCCGTGACCGTGTCGTATCCAACGTGTTCGAGTACCGCCTTCAGACCCGTCGCGTCCAGCATCCGCCGAATGTCGGCGGCACTGTGCCCGTGGCGGCCGCTCACTCCGACGGTCGCGTAGCCGATGGCCGCCAGCTTCTCGAGGGTGCCCTCGAAGTCCCGTGCCAGCGGGTCGCGCATGGTGTACAGGTGCATGCCGATCGCGCTCGGCGGGATCGGCCGCGTCTGCCCGGCCTCGGCCGAGGTGCTCGCGGCAGGGCCGGTCGCCGCCCTCGCCGAGCCGGCCGTCGCCGCTGCCGCCGCGACGCCGAGCAGGCCGCCGAGGAACAACCGCCTGCCGGGTCCTGTTGCATGCCGGTGCGCGGCTTCCGATCCCGGGCTGCGCGTTGCGTGCCGTTGTGCGCCGTCCATGTGCTGTCGCCTCCGATGAGCGGTGGGTTGGTGGGGAGCGAAGAAGGGTGGTCGCCGTATGGCCTTTCGCGGTGGCCGGGCCCTCTCGAGCCCGGCCACCGGCCTGTGCGGCGGGGGCCGCACAGGCCGCACGCTGCGGACCGTCAGCTCACGCTGATCCGGACCGCTCCCGTTGTCGTGTGTCCCTTGTTGTCGGTGACGGTGAGGTGTGCGGTGTAGCTGCCCTTGCGGGCGTAGGTGTGCTGGACCGTCGCCGTGTTCGCCGTCTTGCTGCCGTCACCGAAGTCCCAGTGGTAGGACTGCACGGTCCGCCCGGCCTGAAGGCTTGCCGTGCCCTCGAGCGACACGGCCAGCGGCGCGCCGCCCTGCGACGGCGAGGCCGTGACCTCCACGCTGCCCGCGGGCCGCTGCTGGACGCCGGGACCGTTGAAGTGCAGCCAGTCCAGAGCCAGCAGATCCGCCTTGCCGGCCGACCACTCCGGGTTGCGGAAGACGACGTACAGGTTCACCGTCCCTTCCGGGTCGGCCAGATCGACCGTCGGCGAGACGAGGTTGCCCCAGCCACCGGTATTGGGGATGTGGGCCGTGCCGAGGAGGGTCCCCGTGGGCGAGCCCACCCGGAACTCCACGTCACCGCCGATGCCGCCGGACGCCGCGCCGACGGTCACCGAGTCGATGCCCTTCAGGTGAACCGGGTCGAGCCTGATCCAGTCGCCGTCCTCGATCTCGACGAGCCGCTTGCCGCCGGAGGCGTCGGACCGGTCCCCGATCTGCGCGCCGCCGTTGGAGCCGCCGGTGCGGGTGTAGTGCTCGGCCTCGCGGAACTTGGGGCGCAGCGTCAGCGCCGCGGAGCCGGTGAGGGCCGGCGCGCCCGGGGCGCCCTTGTCCTCGTACTGCGCGCTGATCCCCGCGTAGAGGTTCTGGCCCGGGCCGTGGCTGTCACCGGTGTCGGTCACGATCTCGCCCTCGCACCCGGTGTAGTTGTCCAGCGGGTGCAGGTGCGTGTCATGGCCGAGCTGGGACTGCACGACCACACGCTCGCAGTCGATCGTTCCGTCCTCCGGGTCCTTGACCTTGACCCTGAAGGGAATGGTGTCACCGAAGGCGAACATCCCGCCGTTCGGTGGCTGTTGGATCGTCACCTCGGGGCGGGTGTTGCCGACGGTGATGTCCTTCACCGCCGCGGCCTCCAGCCCGCCGGGACCGGTGACCGTGAGGCGGGCGGTGAACGCACCCTTGTCGCGGTAGGTGTGCGTGGGGTTGGCCTCGGTCGAGTCGACGGTCCCGTTCCCGTCGAAGTCCCAGGCGTACGTCACGGGCTTCCCGCCCGGCACGCCCGACCCCTCGCTGGAGAACTGCACCGTCAGCGGCGCGGGACCGTTGTCCGGGTCGGCCGCCACCTTCGCGGTCGGCAGCAGTCCGTCCTGGACGTAGTCGATGCGGTAGATGCCCGACCCCTCGTTGCTGCCGCCGCGTCCGGTTCCGCTGCCGAGGCCGAAGTCGATCACGTACAGAGCGCCGTCAGGACCGAACTCCGCCTCGAAGGGCTGGTTCCACTTCATGTCCGCGAAGACGGAGTTGATCGACAGCAGTTCGCCCTTCTTGGCGTCCGGGAAGCGGGAGTTCTCGAACGACTGGTCCTGCTGCTGGAACGAGAAGGTCTTGAACCACTGGCGCGTCAGCTCGTAGGTGAACCACTTCTTGTCGAAGTAGGCCGGGAACTTGGACTTGTACGGGTTGTCCTTGTCGTACGCGTAGACGGGCCCGCCCATCGGGCCGCCACCGCCCGCCCCGAGTTCGGGGAACTCCTTCGAGGCGGAGTACGCGTACCACACCACCGCGGGCTGGGCGGGCGGCAGTTCGCGCAGGCCGGTGTTGTTCGGCGAGTCGTTGACGGGCGCGCCGCAGTCGAACTTCGGGCCGGACGTCCTCGTCGCGAAGTCGTAGTCACTGAACGGGATGTTGTTGCCGATGCAGTACGGCCAGCCGAGGTTGCCTGCCTTGGTGACCCGGTTGAACTCGACCGTGCCTTCGGGGCCGCGGTCGGGCACCTCCTTCTTGGCGTCCGGACCGTAGTCGCCGATCATCAGCGCGTCGTCGTGCGGATCGATGGTGATCCGGAACGGGTTGCGCATCCCCATCACGTAGATCTCGGGGCGGGTCTTGTCCGTCCCGGGTGCGAAGAGGTTGCCTTCGGGCACGGTGTACGTGCCGTCGACCTCCGGGTGGATGCGCAGGACCTTGCCGCGCAGGTCGTTGGTGTTGCCCGCGGTGCGCTGGGCGTCGAAGGCACGGCGGCCCTCGCGCTCGTCGATCGGGGTGAAGGCATCGGACTCGAACGGGTCGGTGTTGTCGCCCGTCGCCGCGTAGAGGTTGCCCTTGGTGTCCATGGCGAGCGAGCCGGCCATGTGCACGTTGGCGCGGGCCTCGCCCCGCTGGGTCGGGATGGTCAGCAGCCGCTTCTCGGAGGCCGTGTCGACGGTGGAGCCGGAGACGGTGAAGCGGGAGAGGTTGAGGCGATTCTCGGTCTTGTCCGAGTACAGCAGGTACAGCCAGTGGTTGTCGGCGAAGTGCCGGTCCAGGGTGAGGCCGAGCAGCCCGTCCGACTGGCTGGTCATCTCGGGGGTGTACTGGAAGTCCAGCGCGGTGGTGACCTTCAGGCTCCCCTGGTCGACGACCTTCAACTTGCCGGTGCGCTCGATGAAGAAGACCCTCCGGTCGGGCGCGACCGCCAGCTCGAACGGGTCGGCCAGGCCGTCCGTGACCAGCGGGGTGCGCTGGAAACTACCGGTCTTGGTGGCGGAGCAGTCGCCGGCCCTGGCCCCGGCCGCCCACTCGATGCCGCCGAGAAGGTGTTTGACGAACAGCGGCTCGGAGAAAGCGGAGGAGTCGTGGCCACCCGCGGTGAACCAGGACCGGCCGCCCTCGTAGTTCTGGCACCAGGACCACGGGTGGTCGACGCCCTGGGTCAGGCCGGTGATGCCGTCACGCTGCTTGATCTGCGCGAGCGTGTGGACCTTTCCGGTGGGGTTGACGCGCCAGTTGTACCACTCCTCGGTGCGCTCCCACAGGTCCGGGAGGCCCTCGGTGGAGGGGTGCACCTGGTCGAGCACCTTGACCCGGCCGGTCTGGACGGCCGGGTGCTGGTCGAAGATGGCGCCGACCAGGCCCTCGTACCAGTCCCAGTCGCGCTCGCTGGCGGAGGCCGCGTGCAGGCCGATCCAGCCGCCGCCGCCGCGGATGTACTTCTGGAGGGCGGCGCGCTGGTCGGCGTTGAGCAGGTCGCCGGACTCGGGGGTGGAGTTGGTGTTGTTGAAGACGATCGCCTGGAAGCGGGAGAGGTTGGCGTCGGTGAAGGCGGCCGAGTCGTCGGTCGCCTCCACCTCGAAGTTGTTCTCCGCACCCATCTTCTTGATGGCCTCGACCCCGGCGGGGATCGAGTCATGACGGAAGTTGGTCACCTTGGAGAAGACCAGAACCCGGAACTGCGGGTCGGCGTGCGCCGGCGCCGACGCGGCCACGGCCCAGGTGAGGAGGGCGAGGAGTACGGCGAGGACGGGAAGGGGTGACCGAGTGCTGCGGACCAGTGGACTCATGGCGCTCCCGGTGCGAGTGGGAAAACTTCCTGCGGGACATGGAAAGCGCTTACTGAGTTGCGCCGCTCAGAGTAGGTTCCCTGCGCGGGACGGTCAACGGTGCCGGACGGTACGTGTGTTGCGTGCGAGCCGAGACGCCGGGACGGCGGTTGCCTGCGCGCAGGGAGCCGCTGCCATGCCGGCGGGGCCACTTGGGCCTTGATCCCTCAGCGGTCGTTTCAGATGGTGATGCGGCGGAGGCACGAGCGCACGAAGGGCCCGGTGACAGGTCACGGGACGGCCCAGGGCAGTGGAGAACTCGGCCGCGATCGCCGCCACATCACGGGAGCGCGACCCGGTCGGCTCATGGACCCGGCCGGACGGCGGAGCCGGGTCGAGCAGGAGGCGTGCGATGACCTCCGCCACATCGGCTGCGGCGACCGGGGAGGTCCGGGCGGAGCCGAACGGGAGGCGGATCGTGCCGTCCCGCAGGATCGAGGCGACGGCGACCCGGGCGAAGAGCGGATTCTCCATGCGCACCGTGGGCCGGGCATGGACGACCGGCACCCCCGACCAGTCGAGCACGTGCTCGGCCAGCCGGTGCAGCCGCTGCTGGTGGGAATCGGCATCGCTGGTGAGGTCCATCCGCGAGTCCGTCATCTGCGAGATGCTCACCAGCAGATCGAGGCCGTCCCCCGGGCGGCCGCAGCGACCGTCGTCGCGGCCTCCAGGCATGCGGGCGACGATGGCGCCCGCCTCATCCGGCACGCAGGCTGGGGACATGGACACCATCGCGCTCAGCTGAGAGCGGTCGGTCCCCGATGTTCAAGGAGCGGGAGTGCCGTTGATGGGCGGTGTGGGGCGGTTCAGGCGCCAGACCACGTCGATGCCGCAGCCGGAGGGTGCTGCGGGTGGTGTTGCCTGCTCACGCCGGACTTCGGTGAACCCCAACCGGCGCGGAATGACGCCACTGGAGGTGTTGGCCAGATCGTGCGTGCTTTCCAGGCACTCCACGTCCGGCAGGGCGAACATCTCGGTCACCATGGCTGCCGTCGCTTCTCCTGGCGATGCCCTGGCCGGCGGCGGCAGGGTGCAGCCAGTACCCCAGGTCGCCGTCGCCGTTGCCGACCAGTGGCGAGTACGCGGCAAACCTGCCTGTTCTGAGCACACATGGTCAGGGGAGTTCGCGGTATTCGGTGATGAAGTAGTCGGCCTCGTCGTCGATGGCGTTCTTCTGCCAGTCGATGTGGATCTCTGTGGGGTGGCCGTCTGCGGCGAATACCGCATTCGCTACGTCGGCGTGGTCCGCACGTGCCTCCTGAACCATGGTGAGGAGACCGCCCAGTGTCGGGACATGCTGTGGATTGTCCCCGACGGTGCGCCGGGCCGACTCGTCGAGGCCGGTCGCTTTGACGACCTTCCCGTTCACCACCGTGACCCGGTACTCCCCGAGGCCGCCCCGTTCTCCGGACTCGGAGAGAAGCCTGAAGGAGTAGCGGTCCGGCTCGGGCCATTGGGCCGGCTTTACCTGAGCAGCCCCTTCGGCGGTCCGTGCGGACCCTGCCTCGCAGCCGACCGCGGCGAGGGCGAGCCCAGCGGATGCGACGAGCAGCTGGGTGCGGGTTCTCCTCATGAAAGGGCCTTTCGGTAGCTCAGTCGGCCCTTCGACGGTGTCACCGTTGATTCGGTTCCCGGCCGGGCCCGGTCGGTCCAGGTCCGACTGCCACAGGTCGGGGCCGAATACCTCGTACTGGATGTCGTGCGGGGCGACGCCGTTGATCGACAGCCCGGAGTCGGCCGTGACCAGGTGCGACAGCATGCGCGGGAACAGTGGGACTGATCGGACTGCTCAACCCCGTCACCGGCGTGCTGCTCGGCACAGCGGGCGTCGGAGAAGTGCTGACGGCCCGGAAACCGTGCGGGCTGGTGCTCGTCCTGGTCGGAGTCGTCCTGGGCCGACCCACGCGCACGGGCCGACGCGGCAACATCGGGCGCCTGCACAACCGTTCGATCGGCACGACGCGGGCGGCCACCGGTCGAACCGGTGGCCGCCCTCAGTGCCGTTCTGCCGTCGGGGCTAGGCGCAGGTGTTCGCGAACGTCTCGCGCGTCACGACGTCCGTCGCGGCGGCGGTGGTGTCCAGCCAGACGACGCGCTGGCCGTCACCGAGGGACGGGGCCAACTGCGAGCCGGAGGAGCAGGAGACGCGGCTGAAGTTGTTCAGACCGGCCAGCACGTCGGAGGTCTTGGCGACCTTCACCTTGGTGGGACCGTCCCAGGAGCCGAGGGCGCCCCAGATGCTGTACGTCGAGTACGCCAGGTAGTTGTCGTTCACGGAGAACTGGGCGACGTAGAGGCTCGACGGGTAGCGCAGGTTGGCCATCTGGTTGACGTCGTTGACCGGCGTCGAGCCCAGCGTGGTGCTCGGGATCAGGAAGCCGCCCGTGATGCGGTAGAAGACGCGGTCGGAGGTGAGCTGGATGTCCGAGATGTAGTTGAACAGGAAGCCGCCGATCCGCTTGTTCTGCGTGGTGCCGGTGGCGCTGTCGTGGATGTAGAGGTACGTGCCGTCACCGCCGGCCCAGGCGATGGTGCCGTTCTTCATGGCGAGGTGGGACGCCTGGGTGCCGGGCTCGGGCGTCAGGTTGACCGTGGTGCCGTCGGCCTTGCGGAGCACGACGTCCTGCTCGCCCTCAGGGGTGGTGCGGATGTAGGCGACGGCGCCGTTCTCGGTGACCGGCTCGGTCTCGTCCACGCCCGGCTCGTCGACCAGCTTCTTGATCTCGCCCTGGCCCTTGTCGCCGGCCTGGTAGATGCCCACGCCGTCGGCGGCGATCCGGGTGAAGACGACGCGGTCGCTGTCGACGGACGGGTCGAGCAGGTAGGCGTCCTTCTGGGCCAGCTCGTGCTGCGGGTACTTGGAGAAGCGGCCCACGGTGATGCCGAACGCGGCGCCGCCCTGGTCCCAGGCGATGGCGTCGCCGTGGCTGATGGCGTAGACGTCGCCGTTGATCTGGGCGGCCTGCTCGTCGACGCCGCCGTAGACCTCGTAGGCGGGCAGGACGTCGGCGCCGATGGTGGTGCCGTCGTGCGTGCCGCCCTTGCGCTCCCAGCCCTGCTCGATGCCGTGGGCGTCGAAGGCCTTCTCGATCGCGGCGAGGTCGGCCGTGGAGACCTTCATGGACTTCGCGGCGAGGGTGACCGCGTTGCGCATGTCCGTGAAGCCGGACAGTGGGGTGAGGTAGTTCTGCGCGGCCCGGTAGACGATCTGGTCCGCGAGCTTGGCGTCGATGTTCTTGCGCATGTCCCACAGCGCGCCGCCGACGATGGTGGAGTTGTAGTGGACTCCGCCGTTGTCGATGTCGAGCGTGATGGGCAGGTAGTCCTTCTGCGCGTTGCGGCCGTCGTTCAGGTCGCGCAGGGCGCAGTCCTCGAGCGGCTTGGTGCCGTTGCAGAGGTACTCGCCGACGAGGCCGGACGTGGGGTCGCTCATGGCGATGCCCTTGTCGGCGGTCTCCATGGCGTTGCCGAAGTAGTCGGAGATGGCCTCGTTGAGGGCGCCCGACTGGTTGAGGTAGACGAGTCCGGCGGCGTGCTCGGTGACGCCGTGCGTCATCTCGTGGCCGACGACGTCCAGGCCCACGGACAGCGGTACGCCGTTCATGTGGCCGTAGACCATCTTCGAGCCGTCCCAGAAGGCGTTGGCGTAGTCCTTGCCGTTGCTGGCGACGTTGACGACGGAGTAGACGGAGCTGCCCTTGCCGTCGATGCCGTCACGGCCGAGCTGGCCCTTGTAGTACTCGTAGACCTTCGCTGCGTTGATGTGGGCGTCGACCGCGCCGGAGGTGGTGTTCGCACCGTCGAAGTGGTCGGTCATGGAGGCCGCCAGCGGGACGTCGTCGGTGACCGGGCCGCCCGCGACGAGCAGGTAGCTCTTGCGCTGCGCGTCGTAGGTGCGTATCTGGCCGCCGGTGCGCGCGTACATGTCGCGGGTGGAGTCGGCCAGGGTGTACGAGCCGTCCGCCTCCTGGCTGGCGTTCAGCTGCACCTCGCTGCCGTCCACGCGCACGCCCGTCGCCGCCACGGGCGCGGCGTCGGCCGCGTCGATGTTGTTGTACGACAGGGCGATACCGCCGACGTTCGCGTCGACGTACACCTCCTGGCGCACCGGGCTGCCGTCAGCCCTGGCGCCGGTCACCGTGAAGTGCCAGGTCAGCGTGCCGCCATGGGAGTTGGGCAGGACGACGAGGCCGTGCTCGGCGGTCTTGACGCCCTCGACGGCGCCCAGGCGCGCGTCCAGCGAGAACATCCGCTGCCTGGCGGCGGCCTCGGCGACCTTCGGGGTGGTGGAGACGGAGAGGTCGGTGTACAGCGTGCCGGTGGCGGAAAGGACCTTCTGGCCGCCGTCGGCCGGCTCGGTCTGCACCGCGTACTCGGCGCCGAAGACCGGCACCCCGTGGTGCTTCTGCCGGAAGCGGACCGTGGACTGCTTGCCGACCTTGGTGGTCTTCAAGGTCTGCAAGTCGGAAACCGGGACCCTGTACTTGTCCTGATGGGCCTCGAGGTGCGCGCGGGCCGCCTCGACGGGAGTCCCCTTGCGGGTGGCCTCGTCCAGGCCCTCGGTCATGGCCGGCGCGACCGGCGCCTGGTCGGCGGTGACCTTCGCGGGCCGCGGTACCTCGTCCTCGGCCCAGGCCGGTGAGACCAGCAGCGACGCTCCGGTGGCCGCGACGACCACTGCGGTGGCCAGCGCCCGGCGGAGACCTCTTGTCCTCATGGGGAACACGGGAACCTCTCCATTTTGCACGGATACGTGAAATCGCACCTGTACGCGGGATGCACGGTCCCACGCGTTCGGTGAGCTCGATGGTTCGGTACGGCCCGTTCCCCGTACAAGGGATCAGCCCCGACGCAAATGTGCCGTGGCGCAAATGCGCCTCAACCGTGGTGGGATTCCGGTGGATTCGCGGGTGTCTCGTCGTCCAGCCAGCCGGACCGGGCGGCGTGCCAGCCCAGTTGGAAGCGGGTGGCGGCGCCGACCTCCACCATGAGGGCGCGCAGGCGGCGTTGGACGGTGCGGTGGCCCATGCCGAGCTGGCGGGCGATGGCCGCGTCGGTGAGGCCCACGTGCAGCAGGGCGACGATCTGCCGGTCGACGCCGTCGAGTCGGGCCTCGACGAGACCGTCCGGGCCGGGTCCTGTGCCGGAGGCGTGCAGCCGCCAGCCCTTCTCGAAGTACTCGTCGAAGAGCGAACCGAGCGCGGTGAGCAGCCCGGTGCGGTGCACGACGAGCGCCACGGGTTCGCCCTCGCGCTCCGGGTCGAGGGGCAGCAGGGCGATGCGCCGGTCGACGATGACCAGCTTGACGGGCACCTTGTCGGCGACGACGATGTGCTGGCCCTCGGCCACGTAGGAGGCCAACGCCGAAACCGTTTCGGGTCGTTCGAGCCAATCGCGCTCGATGACGCCGCGCATGACGACCCCGCGCCGGGCCATCTCGCGCTCGACCTCGTCGTGGTTCTCCTCGAAGGTGAGCACCGCGGGCACCCGCCGCAGCGGCAGCATGGTGCACACCTCGCCGACGGCCTGACTTTGCATCAGCAGCAGCCTGCGCCGGATCGCCGCGGCACCCGACAGCACCTCGATCGGCGCGCCCGCGGCGTGGGCCTGGGCGGAGCGGTGCCGCTCGGCGAGGTCGGCGACCAGGGATTCGACGCGGTGCAGGGCGGTGCGGCGGGATTCGAGGAGCGGGCCGAGGGCGAGCATCGGCGATGCGGCACGGTAGCGCGGGGCGCTCCCGTCGGTGCGGGCGGCGTTGGCGAGGCCGCGTTCGACCAGGACGTCGAGGGCGCGCCCCACCTCGGCGGCCGGCCCCGTCGACAGGCCCGCCAGCGCGGCGGGATCGCTGTCGGGCCGGTCGACGAGGAGCCGGTAGACGGCGCTCTCCTGGGGGCTCAGACCGAGCAGGGTGAGCAGGGACGCGTCCGTGGGGGCCGGTACGGAAAAGGCACCGTCCGGCGGATGTATGTGGTCGGTTCTCAACACCCAGCCCTCGTCGGGGCGTTCCCGGAACTCGTCGAGCGAGGGCGCTGCGCCGCGGCCGGCGTCCCGCCGGCGACAACAGCGAACATCCTGCGTGGATAGGAGACGAAGCATGGGTACCCAGATTTTCACCTCGTCGCTCAAGACGCTGGAGGTGCTCGCCGCCCTGGCCGACGAACCGCGCGGCGTGGGGGTGTCCGAGCTGGCCCGCCGCACCGGGGGCAGCCGGGGCTATGTGCACCGGCAGTTGGTGACCCTGTGCGCCGGCGGCTGGGCCGAGCAGACCGAGAACGGGACCTACCGGCTCAGTCTCCGCGTCTCCCGGCTCTCCGAGGCGGCGTTCGCGCAGGCCGGGCTCGGCCACCGCGCCACCGCCGTGATGGAGGAACTGGCCGGCCTGGTCGACGAGACGGTGTCGCTCGCCGTCCTCGACGGGCGGTGGGCACACCCGCCTCGCGCAGCGCGGCCAGATCGTGCGGCAGCGCCCAGGCAGTGAGCACCCGTCCGGAGGCGGTGTCGGAGCGCAAGGGCCTGCCCCCGATGCGCGCCCTGGCCGGGGTGAGCCTGGAGGTCGCCCCCGGCGAGATCGTCGGCATCGTCGGCGAGTCCGGCTGTGGCAAGTCCACCCTGGCACGCACCGTCACCGGGCTGGTCCCGACGCGCTCCGGTTCGGTCTCCTTCGACGGCACGGCGGTCGGCGCGGTGGGGCGCCGCCGCGACCCCGGCCTGCTGCCGCTCCAGATGGTGTTCCAGGACCCGAACGCCTCGCTCAACCCGCGCCGCACCGTCGGCGTGCAGATCGAGGACGTCGTGGTCGCCCGCGACCGGGCGCACGGCGTGAAGCGCGCGCGCCGCGACCCGCGGGCCGTCCGCGAGGCCGCCGAGGCACTGCGGCGGGTCGGCCTGCCGGACGGGGCGGCGGAGAAGTACCCGCACGAGTTCTCCGGTGGTCAGCGGCAGCGTGCGGCGATCGCCCGTGCGCTCGCCTCCCGCCCGAAGATGATCGTCGCGGACGAGCCGGTGTCGGCTCTGGACGCCTCCGCCCAGGCCGCCGTGGCAAACCTGCTGCGCGACCTGCCGCCCGGATCCGGCTGCTTCTTACGCGACCGCGTCCATCGCCCGGGGTGTCCACGATCGACTCGTAGGCACCGGCGCCACCGTCAGTCCGGCATCGTGCAGGATCCCCTGGTGGTTGGTATCCCATTCTGCTTTTTTGGTATACAGAAAAGCATGCACTCTGCACCGATCTCGACCTCCGTCCCTCAACCACGGCTTCCCGACTCCCGTCGCTGGTGGGCGCTGTGCGTCCTCGGGCTGGCGCAGTTGATGATCCTGCTGGACAGCACCATCGTGAACGTGGCGTTGCCCTCCATGCAGACGCAGTTGGGGATGGCGGACGGGGATCGGCCGTGGGTGGTCACCTCGTACACCGTCGCGTTCGGTGGGCTGCTCCTGCTCGCCGGGCGTATCGCCGACCACACGGGGCGCAAGCGGGTGTTCATGTCGGGGCTGCTGGGCTTCGCGGTGGCCTCGGCCGCCGGAGGCGTGGCGCCCACCGCTCAGGTCCTCTTCGCCGCTCGGGCCGTGCAGGGCGCCTTCGCGGCTCTCCTCGCCGCCTCGGCGCTCGCCCTGGTCGCCACCACCTTCACCGACCCGCGTGAGCGTCGAAAGGCCATTGCCGTCTTCGGTGCTCTCGGCGGCGCCGGCGGCTCTCTCGGAGTGGTGCTGGGCGGGCTGCTGACCCAGTGGGCAGGCTGGCGCTGGTGCCTGCTGGTCAACGTGCCCATCGCCCTACTGGCGCTGCTCGGCAGCATATGGACACCCCGCGAGCGGGCGCGGCGCCCGTCCGGGCGCGTCGATGTCGCCGGGGCCGTGCTGGGCTGTGGCGGTCTGACGACCGTGGTGTACGGCTGCAGCCGGGCCGAGGCCCAGGGCTGGACCTCGCCGTCCGTGCTCGGGGCGCTGGCCGGAGGGATGGCGCTGCTCGTGGCGTTCGCCTGGTGGCAGACCCGTGCCGCCACCCCGCTGCTGCCGCCGCGGCTGCTGCGCGACCGTCGCCGTATCGCCGCTCTGCTGGCCGGGGGCGCCCTGATGATGGCGCAGCTGTCCGTCTCGCTGTTCCTCACCTACTACCTGCAGACCGTACTGGGCTGGTCCGCGGTGGCGAGCGGACTGGGCTTCCTGCCCATCAGTGTCCTCACCACCGCGACCGCCACTCAGCTCGGCACGCGCCTGCTGCCCAGGCTCGGTCCCCGCGTCATGATGACGGCGGGCCTCTCCCTCGCCGCCTGCGGGCTGTTCCAGTTCACGCTGCTGACCCCAGACTCCAGCTACGCCGCGAACGTCCTCCCCGCGCTGGTCACGTTCAGCGTCGGCAACGGCGGCAGCTTCCTCGCCATCATGACCAGCGCCACCGCCGACGTGCCGGCCCAGGACTCGGGGATCGCCTCGGCCTCGGTGAACTCCGCGCAGCAGATGGGAGGTTCCATCGGCTCGGCAGCCTTCAACACCGTGGCCGCCAGTGCGACCGCGGCGTTTCACGGAGGCACGCGGGCCGCCGCCGTGCACGGCTTCACCACGGCGATCTGGGTTCCCCTGGCCGCGCTGCTGCTGGCGGCCGCCGCGACGGCCGCACTGGCGGGCGCGAGGTCGCCCCGCCGCACGAGGCCGGGCGCGCGGACCGAGGTTCCCGCTGCGTGAGGGCGCGCGCGGCCGCGGGTCCCCACTGCGTGACGGTGGTCGAGAAGTTCGCGACGCGGCTCACCCTGCCGCGTCGCGGTTCCACCACCGCGCGCCCGCCCAGCAGGCACCCACGAGAGCGGTGGCGGCGGCGAGAACCGCGTACGCGGCCATGTAGGAACTCGCGGTGACGACCGCTCCTGCGGCGAAGGCACCGAGCCCGGTGCCGGCGTCGAAGCCGACGTTCCAGGCGACGCTGACGGAGGAGCGGGCCCGCTCGCCGGCGGCGGCGAAGGCCTGCACCAGGGTCAGGTTCTGCAGGCCGCCGTAGGCGACGCCCACGACGAGCATGCCGGCCACGACCATGACCGGCCCGGCCGCACCGGACCCACGCGCCGTACCCGCGCCGATCACGGCGAGCCCGGCAGCGCCTGCGAGCAGCAGCGGGGCGATCGCCGGGGCGGCGCCCCTGCGGTCCGCGACGTGTCCGAACCCCCATCGGCACAGCGCCGCCGTCGCGGTGAACGCCAGGAGCGCGAGGTAGACGGCGACCGGGTCGGACAGCAGGCGGGGGGTGAAGGTGAGGATGGCGCCGCCGGCCGCGGTGATGGCGAGCAGCGCGGCGATCGGACCGACCAGGACGCGGCGGAGTCGGCTCGTGTCCTGTGCTTCAGCGGGCGCGGTGGATATGTCGCCCCTGTCGTGCAGGGCATGTGCCACTCGCGGTGCCAGCGGGATCGCGAGCAAGGGCACGGCCGCGCAGGTGAACACCAGCCAGAATCCGACGCGTTCGGCCAGCCAGGGCGCGATCGGGATGAGCAGGCACTGAGGGGCCGCGATGGCGAGCCCGTAGGCGCCGACCGCCCGGCCGCGGCGGGCGGGTTCGACGAGCGCGGCCACTCCGGTGGCACCGCACACGGTGAGGATCCCGAACCCGAGGCCCCGCACCGCCGCGAGGGCCATGACGGCTCCCGCCTGGCTGGTGGCCAGATGCCCCAGGGCGGGGAGTCCGAGCAGGCACGAGCCGAGGGCCAGTGACCTCTGCCAGCCAAGACGTCCGAGGATCCTGCCGACCAGCAGCTGGGCGATCACCGTGAAGAGCATCAGCACGGTGTTGACCAGGCCCGCGCCCAGTTCGTCCGCCCCGCCCTCGAGTGCCCACAGGGGCGCGACCGGCATCAGCAACGACAGGCCGCCGAAGCCCAGCGCTGTCGAGGCCAGCAGCGGTCGCATCCCCGGCACGCGCCACACCGGTACGGCTTCCCGGCAGGCGAGCCCGTCACCTTGTTGCTTCAACATTGGCTAGATGGTAGGCCGTTCGTACTGCCGTTCACGCTGCCTCCCCTTGTCAGGATGCCCGGTCGATCTCCTTGACGATCTCCTGGTAGCCGCGCCGTGCCGCGAGGTCGCGGGGCAAGACTCCGTGTTTGTCGGGGATCGTCGGGTCGGCGCCCGCCGCGAGGAGCAGCCTGACGACCGTGACGTGGTCCTGGGAGCCGTTTCCGAGCACGATCGCTTCGTGCAGGGCGGTCCACGACAGGTTGTTGACGTGGACGGGCACGCCGGCCGCCAGCAGGATCCGGACGGTCACGACGTGTCCGTGTTCGCTGGCGGGAATCAGGGCGGTCCCGCCATAACGATTGGTGCTGCGCACGTCGGCGCCGTGCTCGAGGGTGAGTTCGAGGATCTCGTTGAGTCCCTCCGCGCCGGCGTACAGGAAGGCGGAGTCCTGGATCTTGTCCTTCGCGTTGGGATCCGCGCCGGACTCCAGCAGCAGGCGTGCCATCTTGACGTGATTGGCCTTGGTGGCCATGACGAGCGGGGTCTGTCCCTGGTCGTTGCGCGCTTCGAGGTTCGCGTCCGCCCTGATGGCCTTGGCCGCGGCGCCCGGGTTGTCGTCCGCCACCGCTTCAAGGAGCTGTGCGGTCGCTTCCTCGCCGGTGGCGGCGCGGTGCGAGCGGCTCGTCGCCGGGGCCGACACCTCGGCGAAGACCGGCATGAAGGCCTGATACACCGGCCACAACAGGGTGTTCGCCGCCAGGGTGACGATGAGCACCGCCACCGCGAGCCGGCCGCGCGCGATGATCCGCAGTCCGCCGACGACCATCGCACGGACCGACTGCGCCTGGTCGTGGACGACCTTCCCGGACCCGCGCAGGGGCAGGAGCAGCACGAGTGAGGCCCCGTACCAGGCGGTCGAGACCCACAGCGCGGCCGGAGCGCCCATCGCCGCGATCATGGCTCCGCCGAGGCCCGGGCCGATCACCTGCGTCATGTTCATCGCCA
Organism: Streptomyces sp. NPDC001292; assembly: GCF_042896465.1. Classification (NCBI taxonomy): domain Bacteria; kingdom Bacillati; phylum Actinomycetota; class Actinomycetes; order Kitasatosporales; family Streptomycetaceae; genus Streptomyces; species Streptomyces sp. NPDC001292. The sequence continues at coordinate 114,631 of NZ_JBIAXG010000004.1, read as the reverse complement.
TGGCGTTGAGCGCGTTGGCGTTGGAGAGTTTCTCCTGCCCCACGAGTTCGAGCACCACCGAGGCCCGGGCCGGCTGCGACGGTGACTGGGCGAGGCCGATGGCCAGCCCGCCGACGACCAGGACCCAGTACGGCAGCAGGTCCGCCGTGGCCAGAGCCGCCACCACGGTGCCCGCGCCCGTGGCCCAGGCGCAGGCGACGACGAGCAGCCGGACGCGGTTGTGCCGGTCGGCGAACGCGCCAGCCACCGGGCCGAGGAACATCGGCGCCAGGCGGGCGGCGGTGAACACCGCGACGAGGAACTCCGAGTGCGTCAGCTCGAACGCGAGCCAGCCGAGCACCAGGGTCTGGGTCCACACTCCGCCGAAGAAGAACACGTTGGAGAGCCACAGCCACTGGAAGGGCCGGTTCCCCCGCAGGGAGGCCAGCGCGCCGCGCAGGCCCGGCCTGTGACTGGAGGCGTCTGACGCCGACGGCACCTGGAGAACCTCTCGGGTGAGGATGTGTGCGGGAAGGGTTCGGAGCAGGACGTGCCCGTCGCGGGCGACGGCCTCGCCACCGCAGATGACGAGCTTGCGCTCAGGGGCACGCACCAGCGCGTCGGCGACGGCCTCCGCCTCGATGAGCACCAGGTCGTCCCGGGCGCCCGCCACGAGTCCATGGTCCTCGCGGTGCACGAAGCGCTTCGCGTCCGCCGGGGCCAGGTGGACCGCGGTCGTCAGGTCGTCGTCGGTGCGCATGCCGTGCAGGCGGGCGAAGCCGAGCGCGATGCGCAGCATGTCGCCGTCGCCGAACGGAGACCACAGGTCACGGATACCGTCGGTCCCCAGCCCCAACCCGATACCGCGGTCCACCATCTCCCGCCACGGCAGCGGCGCCGACCCCGCCGGAGCGACCGCCGCCCATGAGTTGCTGGGCGCACGTTCGTCACAGTCACAGTCACAGTCATGCGACAAATGGTATACCAAGCGGCCGCGCCCGCGAGAGCCGTGACGTTTGACTTTGCACCCACGCAGCTCTCCGCGACCCCCTTTGGTCTACAGCATATCGTATGCAATACTGCCGAGATCGACACCTCGCCAACGCGAGGGTGTCCCCCGCCGTCCTGGTACGGACGGCGGCCAGCAGGCAGCAACACCAGTTTCCTCGTACGAGTGCCACACCACCGGATGACGGGAGACCTGCGTGTACCACAAGCTGACCGCCACCCCCGAGACCTGCCAATGGGGCTACTTCGACAACGCACTTGAACCGGCGCTGACGATCCGGTCCGGCGACGTCGTGGCGATGGAGTGCCTGACCCACCACGCCGGCGAGGCACCCGACCTCATGATGGACGACGGTGTTCGAGCGGTCTACGAGAAGATCGACAAGAACGACCGGGGCCCTGGGCCGCACATCGTCACCGGACCCATCGCCGTCACCGGCGCCGAGCCCGGAGACGTCCTGGAGTGCCGTTTCCTTCAGGCCGAGCCGCGCCTGCCCTACGGCGTCAACTTCCAGGCCAACTGGGGACTGCTGTACGGACCGGTGCGCGCCCCGCTAGGCCACGCTACGGCCACCGATCTGGAGTCCCACCAACACGTCGTGGTCTACGAGGCCGACTGGCAACAGGGCACCGCCAAGGGCCTGTTCCAGTACGCCTACCCCTACGCCGACGAGCCGCCGTACCCCGGCACGCTCATCGAGCCGCACACCGTCGCCCGCCAATCCGTGCTGCGCGGCGTCAGCGTTCCGTTGCGCCCCCACATGGGTACCGCAGGGGTGGCGCTGGCCCAGAGCGGCCGGATCCACACGGTGCCACCGGGAGAGTTCGGCGGCAATGTCGACAACCGCAGCTTCGTTCCGGGGACGCGCATGTTCTACCCCGTCCAGGTTCCGTCGGCGCTGTTCTGGGCCGGCGACACCCACTTCGCCGAAGGTGACGGCGAGATATCCGGTACCGCGATCGAGGGGCATCTGAACGTGATGCTCCAGTTCGTCCTGCACAAGAACCTGCGCATCCGCACACCGCTGCTGGAGACGGACACGGAGGTGATGGTGCACGGCTTCCACGAGAACCTCGACGAAGCGGTCCGCATCGCCGCCGCGGAGACCATCTACGAGATGGGGCGCCGGTGGGGGCTGTCCCAGCGGGAGTCCTACTCCCTGCTCAGCGTGGCCGGTGACCTGAGGGTGACGCAGGTGGTCAACGGCGTGAAGGGTGCGCACTTCGTGCTGAGCAAGAACGTCATCCGTGAGATGCGCTGAGCGTCTCACAGGCCCGTGCCGGGTCGGAAGTCAAACGGTTGACTAAACTCGCCGCCGAGCTCGCCGACGACGAGATCGTGTCCACGGTGATCGTGCTGCTGAACGCCGGTCACGAGGCCACGGTCAACACCACCGGCAACGGCATGACCGCCCTGCTGCGCCACCCCGACCAGTGGGCGCGGGTGACCTCCCAGGAGGTGGCCGCGCGCCAGGCGGTGGAGGAGGTCATCCGCTGGGATCCCCCGCTGCAGCTGCCGGGCCGCGGCGCTCGCAGGGGCTGGTCGCCGGCCTCCGGCGGGAAGGGAGTGACGCTCGTGGCACGCCGCCGGGTTACGGGCGCCGATGTCGCCGCCGAGGCGGGGGTGTCGGTCTCCATCGGCGTCGTACAGTCTCCGCCCAGACGGTTGGGCTCGGCCGCGGGCTGGTAGACCGCGGCGGCGGTGAAGGGTCGCAGATCCGCCCACCAACGAGTCGGTGCGCACAACGAACGAAGTGTTCACGCAGCCGGTGCGCCGAACGCCCGCGCGGCGTCGAACATCGCCTCGACGGCTCGCTGCACGCTGATCTGGCCGTTGCCGGCCACGATGTGCAGTCCGTAGGCGTCCTCCAGCGCCACCAGGTTCAGGGCCGCCGTCGGCGCGTCCATGATGAGGTTGAACGCCCCGGCGTCGACGCCGAGTTCCAGCACGGTCCGATACGTGGCCAGTTGCCGCTCGTACATCGACTCGACCAGCCTGGTGTGCAGCGGGGAACTCTCCGCCAGCACGTCGAACTCGTACAGCAGGCGCATCAGCGCGTCGTCCGGTCCCGCCGGGAGCCCGGCGCGGATCGTCTCCCCCAGGAGTCGCGCCGGGTTCTCGACCGTGTCCCGCAGCGCGTCCCGCCGGTCGCAGAAGCGTTCCATGCCCGCGCGATAGGCCTCGCTCAGCAGCGCGTCGAGGTCGTCGTAGTAGTACAGGACAGCCCCTCGGGTCAGCCCTGCCTTGCGTGCCACGTCCGCGAGCGACAGGGAGCGGAGCCCGGTCTCGGCGGTCGTGTCGATGACCGCCTGGATGAGGTGGGCGCGGCGTTCGTCCTGGTTTTTTCGGCGGGCCATCCCTTGACAGTAGCCGAGATGCTCATGAGACTCGAACCATTCTTTGACGCCGATGACAAAAAATGCGCACCGTCTCGGCGCACCTTCGCCGCGCGTTCCTGGCGCGGCTCAGAACCAAGGACGACCATGCTGGACACCCTGATCACCGGCGCCCGTGTGCGCACGTTCCACGATGCCCGTCCGTGGGCCGGCGCCGTCGGCATCACCGGCGGGCGCATCGCCTTCGTGGGCGACGAGGCGCAGGCCCCGGCGGCCCGCGAGCACCGCCGCCTGGACGGAGGCCTCCTCACTCCGGGCATCATCGACAGCCACAACCACCTGCTGCTCGGCTTCGACCCCGACGCCGTCAGCCTCGAGGGCGCCGAGATCCTCGATGAGGTCCGCCGACGTATCGCCGAACTCGCCTATGCTCGCCCGGACTTGACCTGGATCTGCGCCGAGAACGCCGTGTACTCGGTGGTCCACGGCCGCCGCCCCAACGCCCGCGACCTGGCCGGCATCACCTCTCGCCCCGTCTTCGTCACCACCTACGACCAGCACTCGGTGTGGCTCAACGACGCCGCCATCCGCGCCCTGCACCTGGACGACGGCGGCGACATCCCCTGGGGCCGCCCGGAGCGGGACGCCGACGGCCGCGCCACCGGATGGGTCACCGACTTCTACACGAGCGCCATGACGACGGCGGGCCTGGCCGGCCTCCAGCGCGACATCCCGATGTACTCGCCGCAGCGGCGCTACCGCAAGCTGCTGGGCAGCCTCGAGATGGCCACCGCCGCCGGCATCACCACCGTGGTGGAACCGCAGGTCCCGATCGCCGAGATCGACCTGTTCCAGCGCGCCCGGGACGAGGGACGCCTCAGCTCCCGCGTCATCGCGGCGCTCTTCCACCCCATGGGGTCCGACGGCGCGTTCCGGCAGCAACTGCGCGCGGCGGCCGACGCCGCCCCGAGCGGTGACCGCCTGGCGTTCGGCCCCGTCAAGCTCTACGCCGACGACGTGATCGAGCCCCACAACGCCTGGATGCTCGACGACTACGCCAACCGGCCCGGGCACCGAGGCCATCCCTCCGCACCGCTGGGCGAGCTCACCCAGGTCATCACCGAACTGGACCGCCTCGGCTTCCAGACCCACACCCACGCGACGGGCGACGGCGGCATCCGCCTGGCACTGGACGCCATCGAGCACGCCACGCGCACCAATGGCACACGCGACCGCCGCCACGGGATCGTGCACGTCGAGTGCCTCGCCCCGGAAGACCTGCCGCGCTTCGCCCGACTGGGCGTCACCGCCGCCATGCAGCCGCGCCACTGCTCCCCGGACCTCGTGGCCGGCACCTGGATGGAGAACATCGGCGAGGCCCGCTGGGACCGCGCCTGGCGGCTGTGCTCGCTCATGGCCTCCGGCGCCCACGTGGCCCTCTCCAGCGACTGGCAGGTGGGAGAGATGGACCCCCTGATCGGCTTCTACTCGGCCCTGACACGGGCCGGGCTGGACGGCAAGGACGCCTGGACCCCGGCGGAGCGCCTGGGGCTCGACGACACGTTGCGCGGCTACACGGCCGAGGGCGCCTGGGCCTGGCACCGGGAGGACGAGTACGGCGTCATCCGAGAGGGCGCCAAGGCCGACCTCGTCGCATGGTCCGAGGACCTCTACGCGCTCGAATCGGACCCGGCGGCGCTGCTGCAGCAGCGGGCCGAGGTCACCTGGGTGGGCGGCGAGGTGGTCCACGAGGCCGCCACGGCACGCGCCACCGCCGGCCACTACGGTGCGCTCGCCTCCTGCTCGGCCCACGCCGAAGGCGGTCACGCCCATGTCTGAGAGCAACCTTCCCTCACACGCCGCCGAGGGCTCCAGGAAGACGGCGGAGGCGGCGATGAGACCTCGTCGCGCGCGGCAGCATGCCGTCGCGGCCCATGGCGAAGAGCAGCCGTGCCGCTGGCGCAGCCTCAGGCTGCGGCGCAACTGTGACCCGCCTGTGGCGTCCTGGGCCTGTTCGGGGTCGGCGGCGGTCGCGGTGCCCTGCGCGGTGCCGCCGAGTGCGGTGGGCGAGCGGTTCGCCGTGGCCTGCGTGGCGGAGCACCGCGGTGAGGTAGCCGCCCACGAACACCGCCTGGAAGGCGGCACCGCCGATGTACTCGGCGATCTCCGGCGAGGCGCCCACGATGTTGCCCACGGCCGAGACATCCGGGAAGAGCGTCTGCATGGCGTAGGTGATGGCCAGGAAGAACACCCCGGCCGCGGCCACGATGAGCAGGATGGCCCGCGGGATGTCCCGGCGTGGGCGCTCGGCCTCTTCGGAGAGGGTGGAGACCGCGTCGAAACCCAGGAAGGACAGGGCCAGCAACGACGCGCCGCTGAGCAGGTCTGGCAGCGACACCGAGGTCGGGTCCCAGCCGGTGGTCCCGAAGGACTCGCCATGGGTGGCGATGGCGCGCACGGCGAACACGAGGAACGCGATGGCCACGCCGGCCTGGATGACCACGTCGGGTGCTGGGTGCTCTTCGGAGGGGTCGATCCGCGCACCGGCGTCCCCGCCCTCAACGTGCTCATCGTCGGGCGGATGCCCGCGGACCCGTTGCCGCCGTACTGCAACTACTGCTGCCGGCCCTCGGGTTCGTCGTGAACGCGGCCCTGTGGGTCAGCCTGGACACCCCGGCCAAGGTCGTGGGCATCATCTGGACGCTGGTGGGCGTGGGGATCCTCACGCTCCGCACGGGCGGATTCCGCCGCCCGGTGCGGATGTTGAATCTGGAGGAGTGAGCCCGGGAAGTGCTCGGGTGCCTGGGGCGGCCGGGAGCGGTCAGAGCCGGAGAGCGGTACGTCCTCGTCCCGCACGCTCAGCGGAGCCGTTTCCGGTCCTCAGGGCGCGCATGGCGAGCGCGCCGGCCAAGGGGCCGGGGCCCAGGAGAAGGAACGCGTAGCGCCAGCCGACGGCGTCGGCGAGCAGGGGGGTCAGTTGGATGCTGACGACCGTGAGGGCGAATCCGATCGCGGTCTGGGCCGTGAGGGCCGTTCCGATGCAGCGGGAGTCGGCGACTTCGCTGAGGGCGGTGGAGAACACTCCGGAGTCAGCGATGACAGCAGCGCCCCACAGGGCACAGAAAGCGACCACGAGTGCCGGCGGTGAGTGGACGAGCAGCGGTGAGAGCAGACAGCACAGACCACTGGTGAGCAGGGCCGCGATGGCGGCGGGTGAGCGGCCGAAGCGGTCGGCGCCCCAGCCACCGAGCAGACAGCCGACGACGCCGCCGACCCCCATGGTGAGAAACACCGTGACCTCGACCGATCCGGGAAGGTCACGGGCGCTGTCAGTCGCGGCGAGAAAGGCGGGGATCCAGGTCCACAGGGCGTAGAGCTCCCACATGTGCCCGAAGTAACCGAGGTTGGCCGAGCGGGGGCCGCGCTGGGTGAACATGGTGAGGGCGTAGCGGGGATTGCGGGTGGGCGCCGCCGGGGCGGCATGGGGACCGACGCGGATGAAGGCCAGCGCGATGCAGGAGGCCAGCAGTCCGGCGGCCGACGCGACCAGGAGAACGCCCCGCCAGGGCAGTGACCCGACGCCGGCGATGAGGTGCGGAAGCGTCGATCCGAGCGTCAGGGCGGCGATGAGAACCCCCATGGACTTGCCGCGTGCGGCGCCATGTGCCCAGGAAGCCATGAGTTTCATGCCGACCGGATAGACACCGGCCAGGCACGCACCGGTCACGAAGCGGAGGGGAACGGCTGCGGCAAGCTGATCGACCGACACGGCCAGCAGCACAGTGCACACAGCGGCTGCCGCAGCGCCGCCGGCGAGAAGGCGCTGGGGTGGAAGACGGTCGGCGAGGGTGAGAGCGGCGGACGTGAGCGCTCCGGTGACGAATCCGAGCTGGACCGACGCGGTCAGCCATACGGCGTCGGCGGAGTCGAGCCCCCACTCGCCGCGCAGGGTGGGAACCACCGCCGACATGGAGAACCAGACGGCGAGGCCGAGTACCTGTACGGCGGCGATCGCGCCGCGCTGTACACCGGCGTTCATGGCCTCTCCCCCCGCGCCGGAACCAGTTGGCGGCAGAAGCCTAAGGGACAGTCCTGCCTGGCTCGGCTCGGCCGGCTCCCTGAGCGTAGGGCTGACGTGTCCCATCGGCCCACGGCGACCACACTTATCCCTACAAATAGAACAAACCGGATTTCACGATTGCTAAATTTCGCAATTGCTTAGATGCTGTGTTCGCTGTGCCCCTAGGTAGCCGGGGGCACAGCTTCTGTGTGGCTCGCCCCGGTGGGGCTGTGCGAGGGGAAGCTGAGGGGTCGTGTCGGTTCCGCTGTATCAACGGATCAGCGCCTTGTTGCCCTCCCGCTCCGATCTGTCCCAGATGCGGCGTGATCCGCGCCGTGACCTGCTCGCCGGGCTCACGGTGGCGATCGTGGCGCTGCCGCTCGCCCTCGGCTTCGGGGTGTCTTCCGGGCTCGGCGCCGAGGCGGGTCTGGCGACCGCGGTGGTCGCCGGCGCGCTGGCCGCCGTGTTCGGCGGGTCGAATCTTCAGGTGTCGGGGCCGACCGGCGCGATGACCGTGGTCCTGGTGCCGATCGTCGGCCAGTACGGCCCGACCGCCGTTCTCACGGTGGGCCTGATGGCCGGCGTGATGCTCGTCGTCCTCGCCGTGTTCAGGGCCGGGCGCTACATGCAGTACGTGCCGGCACCCGTGATCGAGGGCTTCACGCTCGGCATCGCCGGAGTGATCGGGCTCCAGCAGGTGCCGAACGCGCTGGGCGTGCCCGAACCCGAGGGCGACAAGGTGCTCGTCATCACCTGGCACGCGGTCGAGGAGTTCGTGAAGGCGCCGAACTGGACCGCCGTGGGGCTCGCGGTCTCCGTGGTCGTGCTCATGCTGGCCGGCGCACGGTGGCGGCCGACCGTGCCGTTCTCCATCGTCGCCGTGATCGCCGCCACCGTCGTGACCCAGGTCGCCGGGCTGGACGCGAAGCCGATCGGCGACCTGCCCGCGGGACTGCCCGCGCCTTCCCTCTCCTTCTTCCACCCGGGCTCGCTCGGCTCGCTGCTCGCCCCGGCCGTGGCGGTGGCCGCGCTGGCCGCGCTGGAGTCGCTGATGTCCGCGGCCGCCGCCGATGCGATGACAGTGGGACAGCGGCACGACCCGGACCGGGAACTGCTCGGCCAGGGTCTGGCCAACATCGCCGCGCCGCTGTTCGGTGGCGTCCCGGCCACCGGAGCCATCGCACGCACCGCCGTCAACGTCCGCACGGGTGCCCGCTCCCGGCTGGCCGCCCTCACGCACGCCGCCGTCCTCGCGGTGATCGTCTTCGCGGCGGCGCCCCTGGTGTCGAAGATCCCGCTGGCGGCGCTGGCCGGCGTGCTGCTGGCCACCGCGATCCGCATGGTCGAGGTCGGCTCGCTGAAGGCGATGGCCAGGGCCACGCGGTCCGATGCCGTGATCCTCGTCCTGACAGCGGTGGCGACGCTGGCTCTTGACCTGGTGTACGCGGTGATCATCGGCCTGTCGACCGCCGGGGCCCTCGCTCTGCGGGCCGTGGCCAAGCAGGCCCGCTTCGACCAGGTGTCCCTCGACCGGGGGGATCACACCGACGAGGAGCACCAGCTGCTCGCCGAGCACATCGTCGCCTACCGCATCGACGGTCCGCTCTTCTTCGCCGCCGCGCACCGCTTCCTGCTGGAGTTGACCGAGGTGGCGGACGTGAAGGTCGTCATCCTGCGGATGTCGCGGGTGTCCACGATGGACGCCACCGGCGCCCTCGTCCTGAAGGACGCGGTGGAGAAGCTGAACCGGCGCGGCATCGTCGTCCTGGCCTCCGGGATCCGTCCCGAGCAGCGGCGGGTACTCGACTCCGTCGGTGCTCTGGAGCTGCTGCGGCACGAGGGCCGCGACTACGCCAACACGCCCGAGGCGATCCACGCCGCCCGCGACCACCTGCACATCGCCGGAGTCCTGCCGGCCGAGCCGACGGCACCGGCTGGACAGCGACGCGACAGGACACGCGAGGATAGGGCGCATGTTCTTGACGAGTAGGTGGATGCGATGCCGGGTGGTCCAGCCGTTCCTGTCGTTCCGTGCCGGGGAGGGGACGGCAGGGTGAGTACGCCCCTGTACCAGCTGAAGGCCGAGTTCTTCAAGACGCTCGGACACCCGGCCCGTATCCGCGTCCTGGAGCTGCTGAGCGAGCGCGAGCACGCGGTCGCGGAAATGCTGCCCGAGGTGGGGATCGAGCCGGCGCACCTGTCCCAGCAACTGGCGGTGCTGCGGCGGGCGAACCTGGTGCGGACCCGCAAGGAGGGGTCGAACGTGTACTACTCGCTGGCCAACCTGGAGGTGGCGGAGCTGATGAGGGTGGCCCGCTCGATCCTGTCGGGTGTGCTGGCGGGGCAGGCGGAGTTGCTCGCCGATCTGCGGGCGGACCAGCCGGAGAGGAAGCCTCCCTCGCAGTGACGGTCGTCGGGCAGCGGCCGCCGCCCCCTGGGATGCGGCCTGTGCGGTGTCGCAGTCGTGGCTACCCCCTGCGGGTGGTCTCGTGCTCCGCCCCCTGCGGCCAGAGCACCTCGACGTCGACACCGTGGCTGCGGGCATAGGCCACCAGGTGCGCCGTCGCGTCCCTGCCCGAGGAAGGAGAGCCGTCCCAGACGGCCAGCACTCGCGCGCACGAGCGCAGCAAGCCCTCGTCAGCCGTCACACACGAGGTGCGGTCACCGGGGTCGTACTCCACCAGCCGCACCTGCTCGGACAACAAAAGGAGCTCACCGGCCGCCTTCCGGTCCGGCTCTGCGACATGCGCGGGTACCCCGTTGCAGGACGGCAGGACCGTCACCAGGGCCAGTCCCGACTTCCGGGCGGCCCGCCCGAACGCCACCGGCAGTCCCTTCCCGGCGCGCACCAGCCCGGACGTTCCCGCCTGGGCGAAGGCTGCCAGACGGGAACGCAGTTCCTCCTCCAGCAGAGCCAGCGTCGAGGCGGTGAGATCGGCGTGCCCTACAACAGCGATCACTCGTGGCTTTCCCTTCTCCCCATGCGCTTGATCATCGTCACGGCCGGCCGGCGGGCGCAGGGGTCCGTCGGCCTCGAAATCAGGCTGTTCGGCCCTGGCGGACTCCACTGCACGGGTACGGCCGGCACACACTCGAAGCCTGTCCGCGGTGGCGAGTTACAGCCCGAACAGCCTTGCCGCGTTGTCGTGGCACACGGCCCGCAGCCACTCCCGTCCGAGTCCCAGCCGCTCCAAGGCGTGGAGTTGATGCACGTAGGGATAGGGGATGTTGGGGAAGTCGGAGCCGAGAAGGATGCGGTCGCCGAGCCCCGCGAGCCGGGGCAGGGCCCGGCTCGGGAACGGCATGAATCCCTCGGTGAAGTCGGTGAACGCCATCGTCGTGTCGAGCCGCACCTGCTCGTACCGCTCGGCGAGGCCGAGGAACTCCTCGTACTCGGGCATCCCCATGTGCGCGACGATCAGTCGCAGCTTCGGGTGCCGCGCCAGCACCCGCGCGATCGGCTCGGGGCCGGTGTGCTTGCCGGGTGCGGGCCCCGAGCCGCAGTGGATCACCACGGGGATCCGCGCCTCGGCCAGCAACCCCCATGCCCGCTGGAGGAGTTCGTCGGCCGGGTCGTAGGCCCCCACCTGTACATGGGCCTTGAACACACGCGCGCCCGCTTCGACGGCCTCGCGGACGTAGGTTTCGACGCCTGGCTCGGGGTAGAGGGTGGCGGTGTGCAGACAGTCGGGGGTGCGACGGGCGAAGTCGACCGCCCATCCGTTCAGCCAGCCGGCCATGCCGGGCTTGTGCGGGTAGAGCATCGCGGTGAAGGCCCGGACGCCGGACTCCCGTAGAACGGCCGTCCGTTCCGTCTCGTCCTTGCGGTAGGCGATCGGCCACTCGAGCCCACCGGTCAGCGGTCCCTGCGCACCGAAGTAGTCCCAGACCTTGTGCAGGACACGCTCGGGCATGAAGTGCGTGTGGACGTCGACCAGCCCGGGAATACCAAGCCGTCCCCAGAAACGGCGGACCTCGACGGGGGCCATGCGGTCATCGTTCATGTCGCCCACGATCGGCCCTGGTGAGGGGGCGGGCCAGCCTTTCCATGAGGGGCGCGGTGAGGGATCCGTCACATGGACCGAGCGGCGAGGTGCCCTGTCCGGTCTCCCCACTCCCCTGCTCGCTCGCGGTGATCTGGATCAAGGGCATCGAACGGACCACTTGGTCAAGGGGCCGTGCCGCGGGGGGCGACCAGGCCGGACTCGTAGGCCGCTACGACGAGTTGGGCGCGGTCGCGGGCGGCGAGCTTGGTCATGGTGCGGCTGACGTGGGTCTTGACCGTGGACGAGCTGATCACCATGTGGGCGGCGATCTCGTCGTTGCTGAGGCCGCGGCCGACCAGGGCGAGGACCTCGCGTTCCCGCCGGGTCAACACCTCCAGTCGCAAGTGCGTGCCCGGGCCCGGGTACAGGGGCCGGGACGTGTACTCGGCGATGAGCTTGCGGGTGATGGCCGGGGACAGCAACGCGTCGCCGCGGGCGGCGACCCGGACCGCCTGGAGCAGGTCGGCGGGTTCGATGTCCTTGACGAGGAATCCGCTCGCACCCGCGCGCAGCGCGCTGTAGACGTACTCGTCGACGCCGTAGTTCGTCAGGATCACCACGTGCACGGCGGACAGGGCCGGGTCCGCGGCGATCCGGCGGGTGGCCTCGATCCCGTCCACCACCGGCATCGAGATGTCGACGAGGGCCACGTCGGGAACGTGCTCACAGGCGAGCGCGGCCCCGGCAGCGCCGTCGGCGGCCTCGGCGACGACCTCGATGTCGTCCTCGGCGTCGAGGAGCGCGCGGAAGCCGCCGCGGATGAGCGGCTGGTCGTCGACGAGCAGGACCCGGATCATGGTGTGCCGCCGAGGTCGGTGCCGTTCAGCGGGAACTCGGCGCGGACGGTGAACCCGCCCTCCGGCCGGGGCCCGGCGTGCAGTCGCCCGCCGAGTCCCGTGACCCGCTCGCGCATGCCGGTCAGGCCGGTACCCGGTTCCGGCTGTGCCGCGGGGGTCGCCCTGCCGTCGTCGTCGACGTGCACGGCCAGCGAGTCCTGCCGGAAGTCGAGACGGATCCGGGCCGAGGCGGCCTGGGCGTGCCGGGCGGTGTTCGTCAGGGCCTCCTGGACGACCCGGTAGACGGCCCGGTCGAGTTCGGGCGGCAACTCCCTCGGCTCGCCCTCGACGGTCACGGTGGCGGGCAGGCCCGTGGCACTGGTCCGTTCCACCAGCACGGGCAGGAGCCCGAGTCCGGTGACCGGGGGGCCGGGCCGGCCGGGGACGGCCTCGCCGGGTGCGCGGAGCACGTCGAGGGTCGCCCGGAGTTCGCGGGTCGCGTCGCCCGCGGCCTCCTGGATGGCCAGCAGAGCCTCCGGCACGCTCTCGCCGCGCTTGCGGGCCAGATGGACGGCCACCCCTGCCTGCACCTTGATCACGGAGATGCTGTGGGTGAGCGAGTCGTGCAACTCGCGCGCGATCCGCAGCCGTTCCTCCCCCGCACGGCGACGCGCGGTCTCCTCGCGGAGCCGCTCGGCGTCGGCCGCCCGCTGCTCGGCGTCGGCGGCACGCTGCTCGGCCTGCCTGAGGTTGCTGTTCCACTGGCGCCGCATCTCCGCCGCCATGGCCGCGGCCACCACCCAGCCGGCCAGCAGGAACCGTCCCTCGACGATCTGCCGGACGGACTGGCCGCCGGAGGACGTGATGCTCAGCGCCACCGTGCCCGCGACGAACGCGCCCACGCCCAGGGCGACCGTCACCAGCCGGTGGCCCGCGAGTACGGCGGTGTAGATCGCCACGAGAACAGGCACAGCGGCCCCGTCACCCGGGTAGCCGCGCAGATGGTAGGTGAACAGGCACACGAGCGTGGTCGCCACGACCGCGACCGGCAGGCGGTGCCTGGCGGTGAGCGCGAGACCCCCCACCAGCACCAGCAGGTATCCGAGCACGTCCAGGCCGGTGCGGTCGGGGACGGCCACCACTGAACCGACCAGCGAGATCACGGCGACGACACCCGCCGTCACCGCGTCCCGCGCGTAGCCGCGCAAGCTCAGCCGCATGCCCATCCCCGCACGGTAGCGCTGGTGCGCGCGGCGATACGTCACCTCGTAGGGCCATTTCGCGCGTACTCCCGGCGGAGTAGCCGTCGGGCCGGGTGGTCCTGGTGTGGCAGCGCGCAGTCGCGCCGCCAGGGCGACGACGGCGGCCCCGGCCCCGCCCATCATCGAAGGACGTCTCAGCCGACACCGCGGACGGTCGGTGCGGCAAGGACACCGGAAGGAGAACAGGTCATGAAGAGTCACGGAGTCGACACGGCCGGCACCGGGGTGCGGGAGCCGGAGCAGCCGGGCCTCCTCATCCCGTGGGCGCGCCGGTACAACCTGCTCGTCACGGTGATCTTCGGCGGCCGCCGGGGTGCGCTGAACAACACGCTGGTGGCGGCGAGCGGCGTCCGCCCCGGCGACCGGGTGCTCGACGTCGGCTGCGGTCCGGGGGTCTTCGCCGGGCGGCTCGCGGAGGCGGTGGGGCCCGGCGGCCGGGTGGTCGGCGTCGACCCCTCGGCACCGATGGTCAAGTACGCGTCCCGGCACGCGGGCCGGGCGGCCAACTGCCGCTTCGTACTCGCGGCCGCGCAGTCCCTGGACCTGCCCGACGGTGAGTTCGACGTGGTCACCTCGACGTTCGCGATGCACCACATCCCCGAGGCGCACCGGGAGACCGCGCTGGCGCAGATGTACCGCGTGCTGCGGCCCGGCGGGCGGCTGCTGATCGCGGACGCCTTTCCGAGCGGCCGGGTGGCTCCGCGGGTGACCCGCGCCATCGCCGGGATGATGGTCCACGGTGTCGCGCACGGGGAGGTGACGGAGGATCCCATGTCCGCCGCCGACGTGCGGCAGTACGCGGACGTGCTCCGTGCCGTCGGGTTCACCGAGCCGCGGTTCGCCGACGTGCGGCCCTGGACGCGCTATCTGCTCGCGGAGCGGCCGACGGCGGCGTGACCGCGGAAGGGGCGTCACTGCGGGGGAGCGGCGCCGTCCCGGGCCGTACGGGTCGGGTGGCCGGGTCACGTCAGCGTGATCCGGCCACCGGCATGGCAGGAAGCCCTACTCCTTCAGGCCCACGGCCCCGACGGCGTGGCCCTGCTCCCGAGTGACACCCTCGGACTCGGGGTCCGGGCGCCAGTCGGCCGACCTGACCAGGCCTGGTTCGACCAGACGCAGCCCCTTCAGGAAGCTCCCGATGTGCTCGGGTGAGCGCAGGTGGTACGTGTTGACGGATTGTGCGTTGTACGCCTCGACGGCCGCCTTGAGTTGGTCGCTGGTGTCCGTGCCGTCGCTCAAGGCCACGTAACTGCCGTGTGGCAGAGCGTCGATCAGTTCGGCCACGACGCGCTCGGGCTCCTCCTCGTCCGAGAGCTGGCCCATGATGTTCAGCAGCATCAGGCCGATGGGCCGGCCGAAGTCCAGCGTCCGGGCCGCCTGGGTGAGGATCTTCCGCGGATCGCGCACATCGGCGTCGAGGTAGGCGCACTTTCCCTCTGGCGTACTGCACAACAGCGCATCGGCGTGAGCGAGGACGATCGGGTCGTTGTCCACATAGACGATTCTGCTGTCGGGCGCGATGCTCTGGGCGACCTCGTGGGTGTTGTTCGTGGTGGGCAGCCCGGTACCGATGTCGAGGAACTGACGAATACCCGCGTCGCGTGTCATGAACCGCACCGCCCGCACCAGGAAACTCCGTTGCAGGCGGGCGATGGCCGCGAATTCGGGGAATGTCTCCAGGATCATGTCACCGGCCTGGCTGTCCACCAGGTAGTGGTTCTTGCCACCGAGCAGGTAGTCCCACACACGCGCCGAGTGCGGGCGATCGGTCTGCAGTCTTGTGTCCCAGTCGTCTCGCTCAGTCATGATCGAAGCATGTCACAGGGGGTCCGCCGGAACGGTCAACTCCTCTGGACCTACACGTGGTTACGTGGCCGCACAGCCACTCGGCAGTGACGCACACGCACGGCATGTCCGGCACCGGTGAGCCGTGTCCGATACTGTCACCGACGTCCATTTGCCCTGTTCGGGCTGGGTGAGTGGGGCAGGCACAGTGTGACAGGACGGTAGTGATGGACGGAATGGCCGGCTCGATGGATGAGGACCCCGAGAGCGGATTGCTGTTGGTTCCCGCTCATGAGGCCAAGTTCTCGGTCGGGGTGGCCCTGTGGGACGACACGGTGGACGTCTATCGGTCGTTCGTGAGACGGAGCCTGGCGGACGGGTGGGAGAAAAGCGTTTTCAGGGCGGCCGTCAAGGGTCGGTGCGAGAAGCAGGCGGTTCTGCCTGTAGTGGTGCAGCTCGTTCCCCGGCCGGACAACGAATACAACCCCAAGGCGATCAGTGTGGCCGCTCCCCCGGGCATGGGAGGTACGGCTCATGAACGGCACATGGGCTACATGTACGAGCGCAATCTGGTGTCGCTCGGTGCCCCTCTGCGAAGTCTGGCCGCCGTCTCCGGCCGGCCGGTCGGCTGTCACGGGCTGGTTGAGCTCCATGAGGTGGATGAGCGGTGGAAGGACGCCGATGAGGAAGCCGGCGACACGTTCCATATTCGCGGTGCGAGGCGGACGTACTCGGTCTACTCATTGAGGCTGAGGCTGCCGTGGTGGGAGGACCTGCAGGCCATGACGGTCGCCTATGCGCGATCGGTTCGGCCGGATCTGATACTGCCGTTCATCAGTCACTGGACGTCCTACAGCGAGGGCGCGCGTGAGGCACTGCTCCGCCGAACCGACCAGAAGGAGTTTCCCGTCACCCTCCGAGTGGAGAACGACCGGCTCTTGGCCTACTACGAGGATCTGGAGTTGTCCGTACTCGTGCCCTCCGGCCGGGACTTCTTCGACCGCACCATGAGCCGGGTGCAGGAATTGGGGGGTACGGCCACGGCCCTCGCCGAGGAGCACGGCGGGGCGTTGAAGGTGTTCGTCGAGGACAACTCGCCGGTCGATCTTCCCGCCGGGCCGCTGACGGGGTGCGGGCAATCTCCTCCACTTGAGCGTGAATCTGCTCGCGCAGCGCGGGCTGAACGCCATACTGGCCGAAGCAGTCAGTCGGCGAGTGATATACCCAGCCGTATCATCACTGGGCAAGACCCCCCACAGCCGGAGTACCTGCCCGCCTGACTCTCTGCACCTGGCACGCAGGCTTCACCCGGCAACGGAACAAGGAGATAAGGATGCCCGAAAGCACGGCTTCAGCCACCGAGTTGACGTCGCAGTACATCAACCAGGTAACCACCGACCTCGAGCGCAACGTCAAGGAGCAGGAACGCATCACGGAGGAAATCACGGCGTTGCAGTCCCAGTTGGCTGCACTTCAGCACGACCACACCGTACTGGTGAACATGCAGCAGGCACTCGGTATCGCGGGAGCGGCCCCTGATCCCGCGACCACCGACAACGCCTCCGTGCCCTCTCCGCGGAAGAAGGCCGCTGCCGAGCCTCGCGGGAAGGCGAAGACGGCGGCTGCAAAACAGCCCACGACCAAGAGGCAATCCACCAAAAGCCCCGCGGCCAAGAACGACGCTGCCGCGAAGAAGACTCAACCCACGCTGGCCGAACTCGTCCGCCGCCACCTGACCCAACAAAACGAACCGCGTTCGGCGGCGGAAGTCGCCACGGCACTCGGCCAGGCGCACCCCGACCGCGGCATCAAGACCAACGTCGTGCGCACCACCCTCGAAAACCTTGTGGCCAGGAGCCAGGCTCAGCGCAGCAAGCAGGGCACGTCCGTCTTCTACACCGCTCCCAACCCGCCGGAGCCCAAGGCTGCCCCCAAGGCCGAGGCGCAGCCCGGAACTGCCGAATAGGCCACGCCCGTCGTGCGCTGAACCGCCGTAGCCCCGGGGCGGGCCCTTCTACTCCGGGCCCTCCGCGTCGGCTGCGGCGCGGCCGGCCAGCCGTTCGTATAGCTGCCTGGCCGCTTGCGGGGTGCCGAGCCCGAGTTTGAAGGCGATCTCCTGCCAGGTCATGCCACGGCCCCCGTGCCATCCGAAGCAGGCCGGTTCCCGGTTCGTCCATTTCCCCGCGAACCAGCGGGACGGGACTCAACGCGGCCTTGATGTCTGCGCGGCCCACCTCCGGTTCACTGTCATCGGGCTGTGCGGCCCCGCTGAGCAGGAACGACACGAGTCTGACGGCCTCGTGCGGCGCGATGACCGAGGGATGAACCCGTCGCCGGCGTTGCTCGTCGGTAGCCGCGTGCCGCTCGGCGATGCGCAGCAGGGACGCGTAGACGCGCCGGGCCCCCGCCTGCTCCGGCTGCAAAGGCGTGAAGGCGTCCGTGTGCTGATCAGGAGTCGACGGCATGAGATGAGGACGGGGCAGTACACGCATGGAAGTCAACGGAGCGTTTTGAACAACTGGTTCAAACGTACGCGGCCCCTCGACGCCCGACTGACCGACTCCGCCCTCTCGGGTGCACCGCGAGCAGTACCGATTTCGATGCTCAGCCGTGAATAGCTTCATCATCTTCCATTCACCGACGGGCGGCTGCCAGCATCGGCGCACCGTCACCGCGTGAGGGAGAACCCCATGAGACGCCCCCGTCCTCTGCGCTGTCTGGCCGCACTGGCCCTGGTCGCCCTCGCGGCCACGTCCTGCGGACGTTCCGGCCAGGGCAGCAACCCGTCCGGCAGCGAGCCGAAGAACGCCGCCGGCAAGACCGCCGCCGAACTGCTTCCCGCGCAGTACAAGCAGAGCGGTGTACTCCGTGTCGCGACCGCGGTCGGCTATCCGCCCATGGAGATGTACAAGCCGGGCACCACCGAACTCACCGGTGTCGACCCCGACCTGGCCCGGGCGATCGCCAAGAAGCTGGGGCTCAAGCTCCAGCTCACCAACGCGGCCTTCGACGGCCTGATCCCCGGCCTGCAGTCCGGACGCTTCGACCTGGCCATGTCCTCCATGACCGACAGCGCCCAGCGCCGCCAGGCGGTGGACTTCGTCGACTACTTCCGCACCGGCGGCGTCGTCATGACGAAGAAGGGCAACCCGCAGGGCATCAAGACCCTCGCGGATCTGTGCGGCAAGGCCGTCGTCCTCGCCAAGGGAAGCTCGAACCTGGACATCGGCGAGCAGCAGAACGCCCAGTGCACCGACAAGATGCGGATCTCGCAGAGCGAGGACGCCCCGACCGGGCTGCTTCAGCTGGACAGCGGACGCGCCGTGGCGACCATCGTCGACTACCCGGTGGCCCAGATGTTCGCGCGGAAGGGCAACGCGTACCAGGTGCTGCCCACGCAGTACGGCGCCGCTCCCTGGGGCATCGCCGTGGCGAAGAACCGGAGCGGTCTGCGTGACGCCGTCCAGAAGGCCCTCCAGGACCTGATCGACAACGGCGAGTACCACCAGATCCTGGAGACCTGGGGCGTCGCCGGCAGTGCCGTCCCCCGGGCCACCCTCAACGGCGGGCAGTGAGTCCCGAAGTGAACACGGACATGACCCACCACGGCCCAACCGATTCGGCACCCGGCAAGACACCGTCACCCGGCAAGGCACCGGCCCCCGCCGCCTCCGGCGCGACGCACCAGGAGGAGGACCTGTCCCTGGAGGTGACCGGCCGTCCCCGCCCGGGACGCTGGCTCGCCGTCCTGGCCGCCGTCCTGTGCGCGGTGTGGCTCGCCTACACCGTCGTCGTCAACCCGAACCTGCACTGGGACGTCATAGCCAAGTACCAGTTCGACGGCGTGATCCTGAAGGGCCTGTGGGTGACGGTCCAACTCACCCTCATCTCGCAGGCCGTGGGCATCGCCATCGGAGTCGTCACCGCGGTGATGCAGCTCTCCGACAGTCCGGTGCTGCGCCTCACCGCCGGCGCCTACACCTGGTTCTTCCGCGGCACACCGCTGCTCGTACAGCTGATCTTCTGGTTCAACCTGGCCCTGCTGTTCCCCGAGATCAGCATCGGTGTGCCGTTCGACGGGCCGAAGCTCGTCAGCTGGCAGTCCAACCAGGTGATCACCGGATTCGTGGCGGCACTGCTGGGCCTGTCCATCAACGAGGGCGCCTACATGGCCGAGATCGTGCGGGCAGGCATCCAGAGCGTGGACCCCGGGCAGCGGGAGGCGGGCGCCTCCCTCGGCATGTCCCACCGCAAGATCCTCACCCGGATCGTCCTGCCGCAGGCGATGAGGGTCATCATCCCGCCGTTCGGCAACCAGTTCATCTCCATGCTCAAGACCACTTCCCTGGTCTCGGTCATCGCCGGCGCCGACCTGATGACCGTCTCCCAGCACCTGTACCTGGCCAACTTCGAGGTCATCGCGCTGCTGATGGTGGCGTCCATCTGGTACCTGGTGCTCACCACCGTCGCCAGCGTCGCCCAGCACGCCGTCGAGCGCCGGTTCAGCCCCGGCGCCGCCCCGCCGCTGCGCCGCAGGGTCCTGGCCAACCTCGTACCCGGGCGTGTCACCAAGGAGGCGGCATCGTGAACGACGTGGTCCTCAGGGCCCGGGGGGTCCGCAAGCGGTTCGGCGACACCGAGGTGCTGAAGGGCATCGACCTCGACGTCCGCGCCGGCGAGGTGCTGTGCGTCATCGGGCCGTCCGGGTCCGGCAAGTCGACCCTGCTGCGCTGCTTCAACCACCTCGAACGGATCGACGCGGGACGCGTCTGGGTGAACCGCGAACTCGTCGGCTACGAGCAGCACGGCACCTCCGGCCGCACCCTGCGTGAACGCCGCGCACGCGACATCCAGCGGCAGCGCGAGCGGATCGGCATGGTCTTCCAGCGCTTCCACCTCTTCCCGCACCGCACCGCGGTGCAGAACGTGATGGAGGGTCCGCTCGCGGTCAAGGGCCAAGGCCGCGCCCAGGCCGAGCGTCAGGCCCGTGAACTGCTGGACCGGGTCGGTCTCGCGGACCGTGCAGGCCACTACCCCGGCCAGCTGTCCGGCGGGCAGCAGCAGCGGGTGGCGGTCGCCCGCGCGCTGGCCATGGAACCGACGCTGATGCTCTTCGACGAACCCACCTCCGCGCTCGACCCCGAACTCGTCGGCGAGGTGCTGGGTGTCATGCGCGACCTGGCCCGCAGCGGGATGACGATGATCGTGGTCACTCATGAGATGGGCTTCGCCCGCGAGGTGGCCGACCGCGTCCTGTTCATGGACCAGGGAGCCGTCGTGGAGGCCGGACGCCCGGACGAACTGTTCACCGAGCCGCGGCACGAGCGCACGCGGGCCTTCCTGTCCACGGTGCTGTGATGGGCCGCCCCATGGACCTGCTGCTCCGCGGCGGCACACTCGTCGACGGCACGGGCGCCCCCGCCCGAAGGGCGGACATCGCGGTGGCGAGCGGAAGGATCACCGTGCTTCCCCCGGGTGCTCCGGCCGACGCGGCCGAGGTCGTGGACGCCTCCGGGCAGGTCGTCACACCCGGCTTCATCGACGTGCACACGCACTCCGACGCTCTCGCCGCACCCCGCGACGCGGACGAAGGCGCGGACGCCGCCGAGGCGATCGAGGACCTGCGCCTGGCGCCGCTGCTCCAGGGCGTCACCACCGAGATCTGCGGAAACTGCGGCACCAGCCTGTTCCCCTCGCTGCCGCGGCGGCTGCCGGAACTCGCCGCGCACCTGCGCGTCACCTTCGGCCTCGGCCCGGTCCGGCCGGCCGTGGACTTCGACGCCTTCGCCGCCGGGCAGGACCCGGACCTGCGCCGGACCCACCTCGCTTCACTGGTCGGCCATGGCACGCTCCGCGCCGGAGTGATGGGCTTCGAGGCCCGCCCACCGGAGCCCGGTGAGCTTCAGACCATGTGCCGACTGCTCGACCAGGCACTGAGCCAGGGCGCGGCGGGCCTGTCCACCGGGCTGATCTACCCGCCCGGCACCTACGCCGACACGGAGGAGATCGTCGCGCTGGCCCGTGTCGCCGCACGCCACGGCAAACCGTATGTGACCCACCTGCGTGACGAGATGTCACAGGTGGAGAGCGCCCTGGAGGAGGCCCTGGAGATCGCGGCGCGCTCGGGCGCCCCCCTGCAGATCTCCCACCACAAGACCGCGGGCCGCCACGCCTGGGGAGCCACCCGGCGCACCCTTCCCCGGCTGGAACGCGCCCGCGCCGAGGGCGTCGACGTGCTCTGCGACGTGTACCCCTACACTGCCGGCAGCACCGTCCTGCACGCGATGCTGCCGCCGTGGACCAGCGAGGGCGGCGTCGGTGCCCTGCTGGAACGGCTGCGCCGCAGCGAGGTGCGCGACCGCGTCCGGGCGGACATCGACTGCGGTGTCGAGGGGTGGGAGAACACGGTGGGGAACGGGGGCTGGGACCTCATCGCGGTGGCCGCCGCCCCGACACATCCTGAGGCCGAGGGCCGCCGTATCGCCGACCTGGCCGCCGAGCGCGGCGTCGACCCGGTGGACTACGTGTGCGACCTGCTGCTGGCCGAGCAGGGCGAGGTGACCATCATCAGCCACTCCATGCGCGAGGACGACGTCCGCCGGGTGCTCGCCAGCCCCCTGTCGGTGATCGGCTCGGACGGCGTACCCAAACCGGGCCGTCCGCACCCCCGTTGGGCGGGCAGCTTCGCCCGGGTCCTCGGACACTACGGCCGCGACGAGGGGCTCCTGCCGCTGGAGACGGCGGTGCACAAGATGACCGGACTGCCCGCCCGGCGGTTCGGACTCACCGGGCGCGGTGTGGTCCGCGACGGTGCGATCGCCGACCTGGTGGTGCTCGATCCGGCCGCCGTCCTCGACGGCGCCACCTTCGACCGGCCGCTGGAGGCCCCGGAGGGCGTCGGCACCGTCGTGGTGGCGGGGCGAGTGGCCGTACGCCGCGGCCGCCCGACCGCGGTGCGGGCGGGAGAGGTGGTGAGAGTCCGATGAGTCTGGCCCAGGTGGCCGCGGCGGCGCGCCGCTCGGCCGCGCTGCCGCTCACGTTGTCCGTGGCCGCCGTCGACGTGGACGGCGGCCGGACGGTGGGGGTCGACGACGACACCGTGCTGCCGGTCGCCTCCGCCTCGAAACTGCTGCTGCTCGCCGAGGTGTCCCGCCGGCTGGACACCGGTGAGCTGTCTGCCGGCCAACTCGTCGAGATCCGCGACGAGGACCGGGCGGGCGGTACCGGACTGCTGCGCCGGCTGGGCCGCGGCGGCTGGACCGTCGAGGACCTGGCCTGGCTGACCGCCGCGGTCAGCGACAACACGGCCACCAACGCGCTGCTCCGGCTGGTGGGGCGCGAGGCCACCGCCCGGCTGGCCGGACGGCTCGGGCTCGACCACCTGGCCCTGCACGACGTCGTCCGCGACGTACGGGGCCCGGACGTGCCGCCGGTCTTCGCCACCGGTACCGCCCGTGACCTGGCGCGGCTGGTGACGCACGCGGTACGCGGCACCATGGGCTCGCCGGACGCCTCCGCGCGCCTGCTGAGCTGGATGCGAGCCAACACCGACCACGGCCTGGTCCCCGCGCTGGTGGGGCACGACGCGTACGCCCCGGGATTCCCGGAGCCGGCGTCCGGTGGGCTCCTCGTGGCCAACAAGACCGGCACCGACGCGGGGGTGCGCGCCGACGCGGGCGTGTTCATCGGGACACGCCGGCTGGCGTACGCGGTGGTGGCGCACTGGGACACGGACCTGGGGCCCAGCACCGAGCGGGCCGCGGTACACGCGGTCCGTGAGGTCGGCCGTGCTCTCGCGGCCTGTGCCCACCGGCGCCGCGCCCGCGACTGACCGCGACTGTCCGGCACAGCATGTACCGCGTGCCGCAGCCGGTCCCCCGCCGGGGTGGACCGGCTGCGGTCGCGTCAGGGCGGACCGCGCCGCACGCTTCTGCCGCGGGCCGGCATGTTCGCGGTCACGACCACTGGATCTCCAACGTCGACCGCACCTCGGCGGCGGCGGACCGCAGTTCCACGAGGAAGTCCCGCAGCAGCGGGTTGCGGTTCGTGCCCCGGGTGGCGACGCCGATCCGCCGGTGCAGCTGGGGATGGTCCAGACGGAAGACATGTACTCCCGCGGTGTCGCCGAGCCCGAGGGCCGGGACCAGCGCGATGCCCATCCCCGCCCTGGCGAGGTTGACGGTGACCTGGTAGTGGTCGCTGCGGCAGCGCACCCGAGGGCGGAAGCCCTCGGCCGCGCACGCGCGTTCCAGGACCGGCTCGCCGGTGTCGCCGCCGCGGGTGCCGATCCAGCTCTCGCCCTCCAGTTCGCCCAGCCGGACCACGGTGCGCCGGCCCAAGCGGTGCCGCAGCGGCACCACCACCATCTGCGGCTCCTCGAAGAACATCTCCACTTCCACGGCGGCCTGGCGGCACCAGGGGTCGAGCGGGTGCTCGAAGACCACCGCGGCGTCCAGTCGGCCCGCCTCCAGGTCGGGTACCAACTCGTGCGGCTGGCCCATGATCAGCTCCAGCTCGACCTGTGGTCGCCGGGCCGCGAAGGCCGACAGCGTCCGCGGCAGCAGGTCCAGGCCCGAGGAGGCGAAGAAACCGAGCCGCAGCAGCCCCGCCTCGCCCTCGGAGTGCGCCCGCAGATCGTCCTGCGCGACGGCCATCAGATCCGCGATCGCCTGGGCGTGCTCGGCGAGCCTCGCTCCGGCGGCCGTCAGCCGCAGGCTCTGCGGAGCCCGCTCCACCAGCGCCACCCCGAGCTCCTGCTCCAGCCGCGCGAGCTGGTGCGAGATCGCCGACGGACTCAGGTGCAGCGCCTGGGCGGCGGCCACGATGGTGCCCCTGCGGGCGATCTCCAGCAGGACGAGCAGACGGGCGCTGTTGAGCATCGGGCCAGGCTAGGCCGCGCCGACGGCCTGCGCGGGCACCGGGTCCCCGGTACCGGACCGCACGGTGCCGGACGGCGGCGCCACCGCCGGCTGGGCGGCCTCGCAGACGTCCAGGCGCAGCAGGTCCTCGTCGGTCTCGCGCCGGACCACGACGCGGGCACGGCCGTCGCCCACGAAGACCACGGCGGGGCGCGGCAGTTTGTTGTAGTTGGAGGCCATGGCGTAGCCGTAGGCGCCGGTGACGGGCGTGGCCAGCACGTCCGACACCCGGAGGCCGGCGGGCAGCGCGGCGTCGTCGATGATCACGTCACCGCTCTCGCAGTGCTTGCCGACCACGCGGGCGCGCAGCGGTCGCGGCGCTCGCGGGCAGCGCGGCAGAAACGCCTCGTACCGGCTGCCGTACAGGGCGGGACGGAGGTTGTCGCTCATCCCGCCGTCGACGCCGACATACGTCCGCACGCCCTCGATCCGCTTGATCGTGCCCACCCGGTACAGGGTGATCCCGGCCCGGGCGGCGATGGAGCGCCCCGGCTCGACGGTCACCTCACCGCTCCATCCCGAGCCGCACACCGCGTCCCGTACCCGCGCGGCCCAGTCCGCGAACGACGGCGCGGTCTGGCCCGCCTCGTAGGCGACGCCGAGCCCGCCGCCGACGGTGAGCCGCTGCGCCCGTACCTCCACCGCGAACCGGGCTACGGCCGCGGCGCCCTGCGCGAGCTCCACCGCGTCCAGCACCTGGGAGCCCACGTGGGCGTGGACTCCTTCCAGGATCATCGCGGGAGAGCCGAGGGCCCTCCGCACGGCGGCCGCGGCGGCTCCGTCGGCGATACCGAAACCGAACTTGGAGTCGTGGCCGCCGGTGCGGATCGCCTCGTGGGCTCCCGCGGCGACACCGGGCGCCACCCGGAGCTGGACCCGGGCCGCCGGCAGGTGCTCCTCGGCGTGCAGGCGCTCGATCCGGTCCATCTCGTCGAAGCTGTCGACCACCACGTGCCGTACCCCGGCCTGGAGCGCGGTGCGCAGCTCCGCCTCGTCCTTGTTGTTGCCGTGCAGCACGATCCGGTCGGCGGGCACGCCCGCGTGCAGGGCCACCCGTAGCTCGCCGCCGGAGGCGACGTCGAGCAGAAGGCCCTCCTCGTGGGCCAGCCGTGCCATGGCCGTGCACAGAAAGGCCTTGGAGGCGTAGGCCACGTGGTCCCGGCCGAACGCGGCGACCGCCTCCCGGCAGCGCCGGCGCAGGTGTTCCTCGTCGTAGACGAACAGTGGTGTGCCGAAGCGCTGCGCCAGTTCGGTGAGCAGGACCCCGCCGACGGCCAGCCCTTCCGGACGCACCTCGGCGGTGAGGGGCAGCAGACCCGCTTCGATGGCTGGCGACACAGTTCCTCCCTCGGCACCGGCTGGGGGCAGCGGCCGGCTCGCAGCCATCCTGCGGCCTGGCACCGGGGCGGAAAAAGCGCATTCTTCCGGGGCTGAGCCTCAGGAATCCCGATGCTCCGGGCCGGCCGGCCCGCCGCCGTGGACGCGTAGCCCCGCCGTGAGTGCGCGCGTGCGGTGCGGATCGGGAGGTCGGCGGCCCGTGCCCGCGCTCGCGGAAAAGTGCGCCTGGAACCCTTGACACCTTCGCGCGGCCAGCGGATAGTTTCTGGCCGCTCAGCGCTACGGCGTTGCGCCGAGCGCACCGAACGGCGGCGGAGTCGCCCGGTGCGGGGCACCAGATCATCGAGGAGTCTCATGGCCGAGCCGACTGCCGAACCGGGTACGCAAGCGCCTCGCGGGGTACTGCAGAGCGCCGACCGCGCCCTGGTCGCCCTGCTCTCGTTCACCGAGCGGCGGCCCGAGTGGGGCGTCAGCGAGATCGCCCGCCACCACGGCTGGGACAAGGCGGTCGCCCAGCGGCTGCTCACCACGCTCACCGCGCGCGGGTTCCTCACCTGCGACACGATCACGCGTCGCTACCGTCTCGGGCCGTCCGTACACCGGCTGGCCCGGGTGGGCGAGCACAGCGGGGTCCTGCCCTCGCTGGTCCGGCCGATCCTCGCGCGTATCCTGCGCGAGACCGGCGAGAGCGTCGTCCTCAACGTCCCCAACGGGGGCGGGTACCGTTGCGCCGCGGCCGTCGACGGCACCGGACCGGTCCGCTACACCGCGATCGTGGGCGCCCTCATCCCCGGCCACGCCGGAGCGTCCGGACACGCGATCTTCGCCCACTACCCCGAGGCGGAGATCCAGAAGACCTTCGGAGCCACCCCGCTCCAGCGCTTCAACGAGCGCACCATCACCGATCTGGACGCCCTGCTCGCCTGCTACGCCGACGTGCGCGAGCGTGGCTACAGCGTCAGCCACGGCGAGTACGACGAGGCCGTCTCCGCCGTCTCCGCACCTGTCTTCGAGGCCGGTACGATCGCCGCGTCACTGACGGTCATCGGTCCCGCGCACCGCATCGACGCCGGCGTCGACCGCATCGCCGAACTCGTCACCGCCGGAGCCGCGGAGGCCACCGCCGCCCTCGGCGCCTGACCGGCCCACCGGGCACCCGCGCTCGCGCCGGCCCTCACCGCTTCCCGCCGACGCCCGCCTCCCGCTCCACCTCCACCCGCTTCCCCCTTCCCTGTTCCCGTCGTCCTTCGGCGTCCCCCCGACCCGCCAGGACTCGCCCACGCAAGGGATGTCCCGTGCCCCATCACACCTCCGCACCACCCACCGCGCCCCCGCCCTCCCCGGTCGAGGAGCCGACGCGCCATCCCCGGGTTCGCGAGCCCGTCGTCTTCGTCCTGCTGGTCGTGCTCTCCGTCGTCGGCGCCGTGATCGGCGCGGACCTCGTCGCCAAGCTGGGGATCTCCGCGAACACCTCCGTCGTCGGCGCCCTGATCGCCATGCTCGTGGGGCGCATCCCGCTCGCCGGACTGCGCGGCATGCGGTCCGTCCATCGGCAGAACCTCGCCCAGTCCGCCATCTCCGCCGCCACCTTCGCCTCGGCGAACGCGCTGCTCACGTCCGTGGCCGTGCCGTACGTCTTCGGCCGCAAGGACCTCGTGTGGCCCATGCTGACCGGCGCGTTCATCGGGCTGCTCATCGACACGTGGGTGCTCTACCGCTCGTTCGGCTCCCGGCTGCTGCCCGCCACCGCGGCCTGGCCGCCCGGCACCGCGGCCGCCGAGACCATCAAGGCCGGAGACCAGGGCGGCAAGCGCGCCCTCGTCCTGGGCGCCGGAACGCTCGTCGGCATCGGCGGAACCCTGCTCAGCCTGCCGCTGTCGGCCGCGGGCGTCGCGTTCCTCGGCAACGTGTGGGCGCTGCTGATGTTCGGCCTGGGCCTCGGCATCCGCCAGTTCAGCCCCGACCTGTTCCACACCGACATCGGCGCGGGCTACATTCCCCACGGCGTGATGGTCGGCGCCGGCATCGTCGCCCTCGGCCAGGCCGTGGTGCTGCTGCTGCGCCGTCGCACCGACCGCACCGCGCACCAGCCGGCGCGGGCCGCCGCGAACACCGGTCCCACGGGCGGCCCCGGCACCGAAGCCGCCGCCGACCCCAGCACCGCCGTCACCGTCGACGAACGTGCCCTGCGCCGCACCCTGCTGCTCGGATACGCCCTCTTCACCGCCGGGGCCGTGGTCCTCGCCGTCGTCGGCGGCCTCGCCGGGGACATGAGCCCCACCGGCCTGGTCGCCTGGGTCCTGTTCGCCGCGTTCGCCGCCCTCGTGCACGAGTTGATCGTCGGCCTGGCAGCCATGCAGTCCGGCTGGTTCCCCTCGTTCGCGGTCACCCTGATCTTCCTGATCGCCGGCCTGCTCATCGGCGTCCCGTCCGTCCCGCTCGCCCTCCTCGTCGGATACGTGTCCGCCACGGGTCCCGCGTTCGCCGACATGGGCTACGACCTCAAGGCCGGCTGGCTGCTGCGGCGCGAGCACCGCCCCTGGGACCCCTTCGAACGCGAGGGCCGGCGCGAGCAGTTCCGGGCGGCACTCATCGGCTTCGGCGCCGCGCTCGTCGTCGTGGCGGTCCTGTGGCAGTCCTACTTCCGTCAGGGACTCATCCCTCCGGTCGCCAAGGTGTACGCCGACACCGTCAAGCACGGGCTCGGTGACCCGGGCGTGATGCGCACCCTGGCACTGTGGGCCATCCCCGGCGCGCTCGTCCAGTTGCTCGGCGGCACCAAACGGCAGATGGGCGTCATGCTCGCCACGGGCCTGCTGATCCTCACACCGCAGGCCTGCTGGATGGTCCTGGCCGCGCTCGCCGTCCGCGTCGGCTACCGCCGACTGCGCGGTCCGCGGGCCGAGGAGGAACTCAACCTCGTGGGCGCCGGACTCATCGCCGGATCCTCCCTCGGCGACTCGGCCCAGATCATCAAGGCCGGCTGACCCGGGGCCGCCCCCTATCCACCAAGCGGGACGCGCGATGCCGTCCCGCCGTACCCCGCACCGCTGATACGCGGTACCAAGGAGATCCACCCCATGGAGATGTTCAGCCGCCTCGAGCCGCGCGGCGAGTACCTCAGCTTCGAGCTCGCCCTCGCCGCCCGCAAGCTCGTCGAGGAGGTCATGCTCGTCAAGCCCGGCGAGCACGTCGTCCTCACCGGCGACACCAGCAGCGACCGCCGCGTACTCGAAGCCACCGCACAGGCGGTCGCGGCCGCGGGCGCCCACCCCGTCGTCGTCTGGTACGAGACGCTGCCCAGCTCCTCCATGGAGCCGCCGCGGCCCGTCGCCGGTGCCATCGCCGACGCCGACGTGTGGATCGAGTTCGCCGTCTCGTACGTCATGCACTCCGACGCCTTCCGGACGGCCATGGCCAACGGCTGCCGGTACACCAACCTGACCGCGATGGACGTTCACATGCTCGTCGCGACCGTGGGACGGCCCGACTTCCAGGGCGTCATCAAGCTCGGCAAGGCACTGGTGCGGTTGCTGGAGCAGGCGGACGAGGTCCGTATCACCTCGGCGGCGGGCACCGACCTGGTGGGCCGCAACGGTGACCGCCCCATCAACCTGCGCGGAAAGCCCGCCGAGAGGCCCGGCGAGACCGTGATGCTGTCCGGGCAGATCTCCTGGAACCCGCTGGAGGAGACCCAGGACGGCGTCCTCGTCTTCGACGGCGCCCTGTGGCCGCCGGACCAGCTCGGCCTGCTGCGCTCCCCCGTCCGCCTCACCGTCGAGAAGGGCGTCGTCACGGCCGTCGACGGAGACGGCCAGGACGCGGCCGTCTTCCGCCGCTGGATGGAGTCCTGGAACGACCCGAACATGTACCGCATCGCCCACTGGTCCCTCGGCTTCAACCCGGGCGTGCCCGCCCCCACCGGCCGCATCGTCGAGGACGAGCGTGTCTTCGGCTGCGTCGAGCTGGGCATCGGCACCAAGGGTGCCTGGATCGGCGGCGAACCGTGGGTCGCCGCCGCGCACACCGACGGCTCGGTCAGCGCGCCCTCCATTCATCTGGACGGCGAGTGCATCGAGAAGGACGGCGTGTACGTACATCCCGAACTCGTCGAGATCTGCCGTGAGCTGGGGGTCGAGGGCTACTGATGGCCACTGTCCATCGCCACGGCGGCATGGTGTGCACCGACCACACTCTCGACGTCCCGCTGGACCACTCCAGCCCCGACGGCCCGTCGATCTCCCTCTTCGCCCGCGAGGTCGTCGCCGCCGGCAACGAGCACCGCGACCTGCCCCGACTGCTGTGGCTCCAGGGCGGCCCGGGCGGCCGCGCGGAGCGCCCGAACGCCGCCGGTGCCTGGCTGAAGCGTGCGCTGAGGGAGTACCGGGTGGTCCTCATGGACCAGCGCGGCACGGGCCGGTCCAGCCCTGCCGACCGGCACACCCTCGCGGTCCATCCGTCCCCCGAGGCCACGGCCGAGTACCTCGCGCACTTCCGCGCCGACGCCATCGTCCGCGACGCCGAGCTGCTGCGCGGCTGCCTCATCGGCGACCGGCCGTGGACCGTGCTGGGCCAGAGTTTCGGCGGCTTCTGCGCGCTGACCTATCTCAGCCACGCCCCCCACGGCCTGGACCAGGTCTTCATCACGGGCGGCCTGCCCACGCTGACGGGTCACGCCGACGATGTGTACCGGCCCGCGTACCGGCGCACCGCCCGCCACAACGAGCTGTTCTTCGCCCGCTACCCGGACGATCAGGAACTCGCGCGAAGGATCGCCGCGCACCTCGGCGCCCACGACGTGCGCATGCCGTCCGGCGAGCGACTGAGCGCCCGCCGCTTCCAGTCCCTCGGCATAGGTCTGGGCACGTCGTCCGGCTTCGACGCCCTCCACTACCTGCTGGAGAGCGCGTTCGTGGCCGGGCCGGCCGGACCACGGTTGTCGGACGCCTTCCTGCACGGCGCCCAGGCCACGCTGTCCTTCGCGCCGCGCCCGCTGTACGCGGTGCTCCACGAGCCCATCTACGCCCAGGGCGGCCGGGCCACCGCATGGTCGGCGCACCGCGTCCGCGAGGAGTTCCCCGAGTTCGACGCGGACGGTGACGGTCCGTTCCGTTTCACCGGCGAGATGATCTATCCCTGGCAGTTCGAGGAGGACCCGGCGCTGGTTCCGCTGCGCGAGGCCGCGCATCTGCTGGCCGCGCGCACCGACTGGCCCGCTCTCTACGACCTGAACCGACTCGCCGGCAACAGTGTCCCGGTGGCGGCGGCCGTGTACTTCGACGACATGTTCGTCGACCGCGAGCAGTCCCTGGAGACCGCGGCAGTGGTCCGTGGTCTGCGACCGTGGATCACCAACACCCATGCCCACGACGGCGTCCGCGCCGACGCCGCCGTGCTGGACCGGCTGATCGCGATGGCGCGCGGCGAGGCGTGAGGCACCGGCCCGCCGACCCAGTGCTGATCCCCGCTCGGCGTCGTACGAGCGGGGATCAGCACTGTCGGCGGGCACCTCGTGCCCGGATCGGACGGTGGGTGCCCGGGGGTGGATCGGGCCCCGTCAGGTGGTCAGGGTGTCCAGTGCCGTCCTGGAGGCGGGGCCCGATGCGGGGCGCTCGCCGAGATCCGCTGTGGGGACCTTGGAGGTCTCCCGCAGGCCCCAGGCGCACAGTGCCAGGACGAGGGCCGCCGCGCCGGAGTAGAGCCCGACACCGATCGGATCGCTGTCGAAGGCGATGAACAGGGCGGTCGCGGCTGTGGCCGCCGTGCCGCCGCCCAGGGCCGCACCGGTCTGGTAGGTGGCGGAGATGGAGGAGTAGCGCGTGCTGTTCGGGAACTGCTCGCCCAGGAAGGCGGGGATGCACCCCTGCGGAGCGGCCATGAGCACGTTCACCAGCACGTAGGCGCCGGTCGCGAGGACGAGGACATGCCCGTCCACCATGGGGAAGTAGGCGAAGAAGAACGCCCCGTAGGCGAGGGTGCCCAGGATCACCACGGGCTTGCGGCCGATCCGGTCGGAGAGCAGGGCCATGACGGGTACGGCGACGGTGAAGGCGATGGAGCCCGCCACCTGGAGCAGCAGCGACTCGGTGTAGCTGTAGCCGCGTTCCTCGGCATAGGTCACGGTGAAGATGGTGCCTATGTAGGCCAGGGTGTTGTAGCCGAAGGCCACGCCGATGGCCAGCAGCATGTGGCGCGGATGCCGCTTGATGGACTCCAGGATCGGCACCCGGGGAGCGTGCTCGGTGCGCCGCTCCTCCTGGGGCATGCGGCTGCGGGCCACGAGGCCCACCACGACCAGCAGGCCGCCCAGCCAGAACGGCACGCGCCACGCCCAGGTCTCCAGCTGCTGTCGCGGCAGCAGCGTGATCAGGGTGAACACGCCGGTGCCGAAGAGGCTGCCGATGCCGATGCCGGCGCTGGTGAAGCTCCCCCACAGCCCTCGCCGGTTGTCCGGGGCGTTCTCGATACCGAAGAGGGATGCGCCGCCCCACTCGCCGCCGGCCGCGAAGCCCTGGATGAGGCGCAGGACGACCAGCAAGACCGGTGCGGTGACGCCCACGTTGCCGTAGTCGGGCAGGCAGCCGATGAGGAAGGTGCTGGCGCCCATGACCAGCAGGGTGAGCAGCAGCATGGCCTTGCGCCCGATCCGGTCACCGAAGTGGCCGATCACGATGCCGCCGAGGGGGCGGGCGATGAAGCCGCTGCCGAAGGCCGCGAAGGCGACGAGAGTGCCCATCCTGTGGTCGAGGCTGGGGAAGAAGAGAGTCGGGAAGACGATCGCGGCGGCGAGGCCGTAGATGATGAAGTCGTAGAACTCCAGCGCGGTGCCGAATCCTGAGATGAAAAAGGTGCGCGCGGCTGTGGTGGCCTCGGCTCTGGGGCCGGACCGGGCGGTCTGTGTCATCGAGATTCCTTCCAGTTCGGGAAAGTCCGGGTCAGAAGCGCTGGAAGCCCAGCTCTGCGGCCTCGTCCGGGGTGCCGGCCACGTAGTCCAGCGCGCAGTGGGCGACGTCGAGGCCGATGGTGAGCAGGGTGCCCCACTGCTCGTGGAGCGGCTTGGCCGCATCCGGCCTCATACAGATCGCGGCGCTCGCTCCGGCGTCGCCGCACAGAGCCTTCGCCCGCTGGGCGGGGGCGAGTCCCGGCAGGGCCGAGCGGACCTCCCGCAGGTGCGCGAAACGTTCCTGCGACGAGGAGTCGGCCGGATGGGTGTCCCCGGCGGCGAGGTCCGCGTCGAGGAAGTGATTGGTGTGCAGCAGCCAGCCGTCCGCACCGGCCGGGACCACCGCGAGCCCGGCCGGTGAGAGCTCGAGGCTCGCGGCGCCCGCATCGCCGGTGACCACCGTGAGGGACGTCGAGGCGCTGACCCGTGCCGTCGAGGCCAGTGCGACCGCCTGGTCGAGGGTGTCCGCCTCGTCGAGTATGCGGCGGGCGATCGCGTGCACGGGCACTGCGCCGGCGTCGGAGTCGGCGTCGTGGAACAGGATGTTGAAGTGCACGCCGAGACCGGCGCTGTTGACGCCGATCTTGCCAGGCGCGCCGAACTCGGTGAAGAGCTTCACCGTGCGCCCCGTGCTCGGGGTCAGTTCGTGCAGCAGGGCGTCGGGAACGAGCGACGCGTGCCAGTCCCAGGTCTGCACAGTCTCCGGCGGCGCTCCGGCGGGCGCGAACACCGCCGTCGAGCACTCGCCCTCCTCGGCCGGCGCAGCGGCGGCGAGGATCTCGGTACGGGCACCGACGGCCGCAACCTTCCACCGCTCGACACCCGCCGCGTCGGCACAGGCGTCGGATTCCTCGGCCAGGGCCGGAGCCCATGCCCGCAGGGCTTCCCGGCTCCGCTCGCAGATGTCACGCGCCCGTTCCGCAGGGATGCCCAGAACGGCGAAGTGCTCCAGGTAGAGCTGCGTGATGTGTTGTATCCGGGCGCCGAATCGGGTGCCGAGCAGATGACCGCGTTCACGGGGGTCGGCCGTCACGGTCCGCAGGGTGTGCAGCTGCACGAAGGGGTCCTTCCAGGTTCCGGGCACAGGAGCCCGCGGGGCCGCTCAGCGACTTCTGTGCGGCGCCGGTCACGCTAGGGAGGTAAAACGTTTTATACAATGCGCCCGAGAGCATTCTTTTCCGGACTTGGGGCGGCTCGATGGCGCGGACACAGGGCATCACCATCAAGGACGTGGCACGCCGGGCCGGGGTGTCCATCACCGCCGTCTCGCACGCCCTCAACGGCAAGGGCACCCTGAGCGCGGCCACCCGTGAGCACATCCGCGGCGTCGCCGACGAGATGGGCTACGAGGCCGACGCCCTCGCGCGCGGCCTGCGGCGCTCCACCGTCGGGGCGGTCGGGCTGGTACTCCGCTCCCTCGACGCCCTGGGCGACTACGCCCCGGCGGGCGTCGACGTCTTCGAGAGGTTCATGGGGACGACCGCTTCCCAGGCCCTGGCGCGTGGCCTGAGTCTCATGCTGGTGCCGGACCTGACGCGGGCGCCGGTCCCCGCGCTGACCTTCTCGATGGACGGCTACGTCGTCACCAACCCACACCTGGACGACCCGGTCATCGCCCTCCTGGAAAAGCGCGGCATCCCCTACGTCACCTACGGCCGCGACCCCGGACGCCCCGACTTCCCGCACTGGGCCTCGGAGGACGACACGGCCGCCTGGCACCTGGTCCTGGCCCACCTGGAGGCCGCGGGCGCACGCAGCATCGTCCTGGTGCGCGGCACCGACCCGAACGCATGGAACCTGGAGTACCAGGGCGTCTACCTGAACTGGTGCGCCGAGCGGGGGACCACACCCCGGCTGTACGAACTGGCCGAGCGCGCAGGTGTCGAGGGCGGCGTGCGACTGGCGGACCGCATCGCCGACGACGGAGTGCCCGACGCCGTCTTCTGCCTCACCGGGCGGCACGCGGCCGGCGTGCAGCAAGGGCTCATGGCACGGGGCGTCAGAGTGCCGGAGCAGACCATGGTGGTGGCCGGCTCCGACTCCGAGCACGCCCGCAACAGCCGGCCGGCCATCTCGGCCCTGGAACTGAACCCGGTCGCGAGTTCGGCCGCCCTGCTGGACATCCTCCAGTCCCTCATCGCCGGCGAGGAACCCGCCTCACCCCGCCTCACCAACGCGCGTTTCCGGCCGCGGGGTTCGACACGGCGGTAAGGGCGGGACAGCCGGCTTACGCGGAAGCCGGAGGAGTCCAGACCTTCGGACTCGACGGGACCACGGCCGAGCGCCCCGAGCTCGTCTGCGACCCCGCCTTGTCCGACGGCAGTGAACTGATGGACTTCGGGTGGTATCCGGTCCTGGCGATCCGACACCTGACCGGCCTGGACGTGGACGAGGTCGTCGCCTTCAGCAGTGCCGCCCCCCATGCGCCACTCTTCGACGGCCCGCACGGCGCCCACGGTGTGGAGGACGCGGCGGTGCTCTCGCTCGGCCTGCGCAACGGAGTGGTGGCGACCGCCACCGTGGCCCGCACACCCGCAGGCATCGGCCCGGCCCCCGTCCCGTCCAGCCTGCGGGTGCTCGGCTCGCACGGCCACGTACTCGCCGACGAGGACGCTCCCTCCGTCTCTGCGCGCGGAGCGGACGGCGCCAGCGTCTCACGCCAGGGCGGCGGACCCGCCGGGGTGACGGCGCTGCGCAGGCTGTTCGCCGAGTTCTGCGACGACATCCGCTACGGACGCACTCCCCTGGTCACGGCGGCCGACATCCACGCGGCGGTCGCCGTGGTCGAAGCCGCGCTGTCCTCCGCACGCCGGAACGGCGCACCTGTCGCGCCTGCCGTCCGCGCCGTGGGCACTTCGCACTCAGGGAACTCCGCGACCACCTCTTGATGGAACTCGAGCACCAACCGGTCCGCGAGCCCGCCGGGCTGTGTGAGCGGCGGCACACGGCCGTGGGGCTTCCGATTCGGACGGTGGAGGCGTACGTTCCGCTTACCCCGCGTAGGCGCCTTCGAGGCGCCGGCCCGCCGGTCCTGGGCGGCGGGCCACGCGGGGGCCAACCGTCCTTCTGGCCGGACGAGTCCTTCGACTCGGTCGGCGAGTCGGACACTCGGTGAGCTTGATCCTCACCTGATGGTTGTGGTCGGCAGCCCACGCGGCGCAGCGATGAGTTTTCGCTGCCCGCGGAGTCTCACCACCGTTGTCGACAACGACGGAGGAACACGTGTCTCAGCTACTGAGAGTCCAGAACTTCAACGTCTCGAGCGATGGAATCGGTGCCGGTGAGGACCAGAGCTTCGAGAGTCCGTTCGGCCACGCCCACCCCGAGAGGCTGTTCGCCTGGGCCGGCGCCACGGCGAGCTGGCCCATGCGCACCGACCCCGGTGGGAGCCGGGGCCTCGACGACTACTTCACGCGGGACTACGCACGGAACATCGGCGCCGAGATCATGGGCCGCAACAAGTTCGGGCCCCAGCGCGGGCCCTGGAACGACCATGAGTGGCGCGGCTGGTGGGGTGACGAGCCGCCGTTCCGCACCCCGGTGTTCGTCATGACCCACCACAAGCGCCCTTCCTTCACGCTCTCCGACACCACCTTCCACTTCGTCGACGGCGACCCGGCCACGGTCCTCGAGCAGGCGAAGGAGGCGGCGCAGGGCAAGGACGTACGACTCGGCGGCGGGGTTACCACCGTCCGGCAGTTCCTCGACGCCGACCTCGTCGACACCATGCACGTGGCGGTCTCTCCGGTGAAGCTCGGCTCCGGACTACGGCTCTGGGAGGCACCCGACGAGCTGCTCGACCGGTTCCACCTCGAGGTCGTGCCCAGTCCGAGCGGCGTGACGCATCACCTGTTCTGGCGAAAGTGACACGAGGGCCGCCTGGTCGTCGGGGACGGGTCACTCGGCCCACGGCAGCGGGATCTCGTCCTCGCTGCCCGGCATCATCGCCTTGCCGCCGACGACCATGGCGACCAGCGCCTCCGCGGGGCCGCCCACGGCCTGGAGCCGCCGGACCACCCCGGCGGGGACGATGACCGCCTGACCGGCCCCTTGGCCGGCTCGGTCCCGCCGTCCACCTCGACCAGGAACTCCCCCGACAGCGGCATCCACACCTGTGCGCGGTCGATGACGTGAACAGGTGTGGCCGAGTCGGCGCCGAGCTCCACCCGCCAGGTGCTGATCCCGTTGCTGCCCCGGCTGGGGTCCGCCAGCCCGAACATCGAGCCTGCGGGCGTCTTGATCGTCCTGCCGTCTCGACGCTGCCGGCTACACCGACCTGCGCCCCGTGCACGGTCTGGTCTTCCAGGTGCTCCCCGGGACGCGGCTCGCCGCCTGCCCGCGCCTTTGGGCGCGCCCCGGCGCCGACCATCTCGACCCCTTGGTGGAAGCCGTCCTGGGAGACGAGGATCGCGCCTTCAGCCAGTACTGGCGGGGGAGCAGGCCGGTCTGTCGCCGCGGTCATGTGAGGCGACCATTCGCAGCGGTCTGAACTGGTCGATTGCCCGCAACGGTCAGCGGAGGGCGGCATGAGCACCGCGCCTCGCCCCCTACTGGCTTCAAAGCGATCACCGCCGTCGTCGACGCGGCAGGCGCGGGCAGGATGCGGCTTGACCACATCGACCGGACTGGAGGCCTGCCTCTCCCGCATCCCCCCTGACAGCGACCGCATTGGTGTCCTCGCGCGCCTGCTCGCCCAGATCAGAGCCCGCTGACCCGGCCACACACACTCAAGCGCATGGATCACAAAGTCGCCCTGCAAGACTCGACATCGGGGTTGCGCCCCCGAGTCCCCAGACGGTTCTGCCGAGCGGCGAGCGTGACATTCCGCTGATGATCACGGACCGGTCCTTTGCGGAGAACGGATCGTTCCGTTACCCCATGGTGGATCCGGAATTCCACGCTCCAGGTGTCACCGATGCCTACATGAACGGCGTACTGGGTGACGTGATACTGGTCAACGGCGCGCCCTGGCCGGTGCACGAGGTGGAGCGGCTGCGGTATCGCCTGCGGTTGCTCAACGCCTCCAACGCCCGGGTGTACAGACTGGAGTTGGACCCCCAGCCCGAGGGTGGGGAGGCCTTCGTGCAGATCGGCAGCGACGGCGGGCTGCTGTCCGAGCCGCGCCGCCACGACGCGTTGGAGATCGCACCCGCCGAACGCTTCGACGTCGTCGCCGATTTCTCCCGGTACCGCGCGGGCACCAAGGTGCGTCTGCTGAACCGCTTCGGAGACGGCACGACCGCCGAGGTCATGCGCTTCGACGTGGGGTCGGGCTCACCCAAGGACGACACGACGGTGCCGGAGAAGCTCAGCGAAGTGGTCGCGCTGGAGCCCGGTCGGGCCGCGGTCACCCGGGACTTCCACTTCCACGGCTCGGTCGAGGGGTGGACCATCAACGGCCTTGAGTACCAGCCGGGTCGGGCTCTGGCCAGGCCCAAGCTGGGACAGACCGAGGTGTGGCGGTTCACCACCAACTTCCACCATCCGGTCCATCTCCACCTCGACCACTTCCAGGTGGTCTCGCGGAACAACCACGGCCTGGGGGCGTACGACCACGGCTGGAAGGACACCGTGGCCCTGCGTCCGGCCGAGGCCGCCGAAGTCGTCGTCCGATTCACCGACTACACCGGCCCCTTCCTGCTCCACTGCCACAACCTGGAGCACGAGGACATGGCCATGATGGGCGACTTCGTCACCGAGTAGCACCCATGCGCCGAGCGGTCGGCTGCCATGTGTCCAACGGGCTGAGGCAGCCGGCCGCCGTGTGTCCGAACCACCCCAAGGCCGCGGAAACCCGGCCCGGGCGGAGTGCCCGGTGAGCTTCACATCGATCCCGGCCTGCTTCCCGGCTCGGGTGAGGAGCGCTTCCCCGGAGGAGTGTCAGTACCCGTTCATAAGATCACAGCATGTCTGATGCCTTCACCGTCCTGTGGACCCATGACACGTGCCGTGCCCTGCGCAAGGCGGATCGCGTCGGTGAGCGACCGCCGGTCGCCTTCAGCGGCGTCCATTCCTCCCTGCCCGCCTGGTCGGGTGCCCGTCCCGGAGACGAGGTGTACGCGCTGCACGTCAACCGGTGCGTCGTGTACGTGGTGAGCCGAATGCGGGTGATCGACATGGAGCGGCGTGAGTGCTGCGGCGCTGTTCCCGCGACGTGGCGGGACCCGGCGTTTCCCGGGCACGGCGACTGGTCGATGCTCGGCGCCGGCGGCTGCGGCGCCGCAGCGGTGCACGTGGACGCGACCCCCGTACGCTTCGACGTGCCGATCCCCGGTGATCTTCTGCCAAGGCTGACCTGGCGTAACCGCCGGGGCAGGACCCGCGGTCCGAAGTACGTGCTGGACGGCCGTCTCGAGCGTTCCGTCAGCCTGCAGGGGTTCTACCGGCTGACCTCTGAGTCGGCCGGCGAGTTGGCAGCGGTCGTAGACGATGCCGGCCTCTGATGCCGAGGGGGCGGGCAGGTGACCGGGGCACCGGGTCGCACCCACTGCGGCCATCACTGCCGGGAGCACCGACCCGTTTTGTCACCAGCGCACCGGACTGTCCGTCCCGGACTTCCTGCCCGAGGTGTCGCCGACCGTTGAAGTCGGCGGCCGTCTGGGCCGCCCGCAGTGGGGGCGGGGACTGGCGACGGAGGCCGCCTCAGCCGCCCTGCGCTTCGGCTTCGAGGACCGGGGACCGGGGCGGATCATCAGCATCGCCCAGGTCGGCAACGACGCCTCCGAACGCGTCATGGCCAAGCTGGGCATGCGCCTGGACCGAGAGACGGTTGACCCGGCCTGCGGGCGCCCCGTGCGAGTCCACGAGCTGACGCGAGACCGCTTCCGCGCCTTGGGCGCAGCCACTCGTGGCGTGCTGCTGAACGATGCCGAACAGTGAGTGAAATGTTCCAGCCGTCGTATTCTTCGCCGGCCGGGATCGGGATGTTTCCTTTCGTTGGCCTGTGGCGGACCCTGGAGAAAGGGCGGGGGTACGGCCGGAGGGCGTGACCTGTCGGCGGTGATGGGAATGAAGGGTTCGGTCCGGCTCGGAAGCATTCGAGGGCTGGCGATCCAGGCTC
The DNA here is from genome assembly GCF_042896465.1 of Streptomyces sp. NPDC001292. Classification (NCBI taxonomy): domain Bacteria; kingdom Bacillati; phylum Actinomycetota; class Actinomycetes; order Kitasatosporales; family Streptomycetaceae; genus Streptomyces; species Streptomyces sp. NPDC001292. Next base: position 75,119 of record NZ_JBIAXG010000004.1, on the reverse strand, counting down.
ACTGGAGCGTGCCGCTGGTCATGCTCTTCTTCGCGTACGGTCTGGCCAGCTGGACGCTGCCCAGGTATGAACCCGGCCTGGCACCTGTGGCATACGCGGCCGGCGGGGTGGCGGGTGCTTCGTTGTTGCTGGTGAGTCTGGTGGTGCACGAGGTGGCGCACGCACTCACGGCCCGCAGGGCGGGGATATCGGTGCGGGATGTGACGCTGTGGGCCCTCGGTGGACTGACCCGGATGGACCGGCCGACGACAGCACGTACGGCGTTCTCGGTAGCGGTCAGCGGGCCGGTCGCCAGCCTGCTGCTCGGCGGTCTGTGGCTGGGCGCGGCGGCCGGCGTGGACGCGACGCTGAGATGGCGGATTCCGGTTGCGGTGCTGGGCTGGCTGGGCGGCACGAACCTGCTGTTGGGTGTCTTCAACCTGCTGCCAGCCGCGCCCCTTGACGGAGGCCGGCTGGTCCAGGCCGTGGTGTGGTGGCGTACGGGGGACCGCGAGCGGGCCCAGCGGGCGGCCGGTCGCAGCGGACAGGTCGTGGGGATGGCGCTGGCCGCCGGCGGGTGGGTGGTGCTCCTGAGGGGCACGACCGGCGGCTTGTGGCTGATGGCCATCGGTCTGTTCGTGGCCGGTACCGCCGCGACCGAACGGCGGTGGGCGGAGCTGGTCACCGCCCTGCGTGGCGTACGGGTGGGGCAGACGATGACCACTCCGGTGGTGACCGGGCCCGACTGGCTGACCGTGGACAGCTTCCTGTCCGAGGTGGCCGCCCGGACGGGGCACTCGGTGGTGCCGTTGCTGGACTTCGACGGTCGTCCCAGCGGCCTCCTGCAGTTGCGCCGGCTGACCGCCGTACCGCCCGCGCAACGGGAGCGGCTGCGGGCACGTGACCTCGCATCCCCGCTGTCCCGGTGCACCCTCGCCGCACCGGACGAACTGCTGAACTCCGTCCTGGAGCGCCTCGGCACCGCGGGCGGCGGACTCCCGATCCTGGTCATGGACGGCGGCCGGCTCGGCGGGATCATCACCGCGCACGACATCGACCGGACCCGCCGACGCTACCGAGATCCGTCGGCCCACAGGGAGCACCCGGCGTAAGAACCGGGCGGCTCCCTGCGTGGTGTCCTCCGGAGGGAACTCACTTCGCGTGGGCGAAAGGCACCCGGGTCCAGCTCAGGACCTGCTTGCTGCCCGGGTCGATCGTCACCTTCAGCCAGTTGCCGACGTCGGTCGAGCCGTCGACGGTGACCCGGTGGAGGTTGGGTGCGACGGACTTGACGCCGTAGAAGGACAGCCACCGGGAACCGGTGTCCAGCGGCTTGTCGCTGTTGTAGACGTGGCTGTCGCCGTTGAAGAGGTACACCTCGCCCCGGAACTTGGCCGACTCCTCGGCGATCGCCTTGACGATCGGCTGGAAGGCGTAATAGTTCGCGAAGGACGGATCGGTGACCGTCAGGTCGAACATGTCGGCCTGGGTGAGCAGGACGACTGCCTTGTTGTGGCCGTGCACGGCGGCCGCGAAGGTGTCGCGGATCTCCTGCACCACGGCGGCCGTACGGCCGAGTACCTCGGCCGCCTGCTCCGGCGTGGCCGAGGTGTTGCCGGTCCACGGGGCCATGCTGTTGTTGCTGCCGACGATGTGCAGGGCGGCGAAGGCGACGTCCGCCCGGGTGTACCTGACGTCCTCGGGGTAGCCCTGGTCGGCCTGCGAGGTCACCCGGACGCTGTTGCGGCCCAGTGTCCGGCCCGGCTGGGGAAAGAAGACCTTGCGGATGGCGGCCAGGCGGTCCAACGGGTCGTAGCTTCCGTTGTTGGGCCGGTGGCAGTCGGTCCACTCGTTGTCGCCCACCGTGTAGACCAGCGGGTCCTCGAACTTGTCGAAGTCCGACCTGATCAGCCGGAAGTAGTCGTCACTGCAGACGGTGGAACCGTTCTTGATGTCGCCGATGTGGTTGACGAACCGTACGTCGGGATCAGCGTTGATCTGGCTGATCACGTTCGGGAAATCCGCGATCTGGGTGTCACCGTAGGGAATGTCGCCGATCACCGCGAAGCTGAAGCGGCTGCGCTCGGGGTCGGCCGTCGCCGACTGGTTCGTCAGCGCGAAGGTGAGGGCGCTCAAGGCCGCTACGACGGATGCTGCGCGATGCCACGATCTCATCGAAACCTCCTGGTGGTGTGCGGCAGCACTGTTCTGCTCGGGCGTTAACTCCGCCTCGAACCCGAATGAGGGAGGAATGAACAGGCGGCGTATACCAAGATCGTCCGGGATCTGCGCCGCGGTCGTGCCCTACGACCGCGGCGTGTGGGCGGGCGGCTCTTCGGTGCCCGGTCGGCCGCCCGCCTCCAGGAGTGGTCCCGTCGCGCCACCGGCCGCGAAGCCGGAGGGGGACGGCACCGGCCGGCCGGAGACGGGGACGGTCGCAGGCGCGGGCCCGCTGGTGCTGCCGGTGAGGGGCCGGTGCGTGACCTGGGGCCGGCCGGTCGGCAGGGTCAGCAGCAGGCCCAGGGTGATCCACACATAGGTGTTGCTGCCGAGGAAGCCGTCGAGTCCGGAGGCGTCGTCGAACCACAGCCAGACGACGCTGCTGCACAGCAGCCCGTACAGGACGGCCGCGATCCGCAGACGGCGCGCGTGCACGAGCACCGCGAACGACGGCAGCAGCCAGACGAGATGGTGCACCCAGGTGATCGGGCTGATCAGGCAGGAGACCAGCCCCGTGAGGGCGATGGCAGCCGGCCAGTCGCCGGAGCGCAGCGCCCGGTGCGTGCGCCACACCCACACCGCCAGGACGAGGACGACGGCCAGGGCCCAGGCGGCGCGGCTGGGTTCGCCGGGAGCCGCGAGCCGGGCGAGGACGCCCTGGAGGGACTGGTTGGAGACGTAGTCGAGGCGGCCGACGCGGGTGGTGTCCCAGACGGCGTGCGTCCAGTAGAAGCGGGAGGCGTCCGGTGCCGCCCAGGCCGCGAGGACAGTGGCGACAGCGGTGACGGCGGTCGCGACGGCGGCGGCCCGCCAGCGCCGGGCGAGCAGCAGCAGGCCGATGAAGACCGCGGGCGTGAGCTTGACGGCCGCGGCGAGCCCGATGCCCGCCCCCGCCCAGCGGCCGCGCCCGCTGGACAGCAACCAGCCGTCCGCGAGCACGAGGGCCAGCAGCAGGAGGTTCACCTGTCCGAAGCTGACGGTGTCCCGCACGGGTTCGAGCAGCGCCAGCGCGCAGGCCGCCAGGGCCCAGCCGAACCAGCCGTGGCGACGCAGTTCCTGGCCGACGAGGATCCACAGCACGGCGGCGACGGCGACGAGGTTGAGCAGCAGCGCGCCCGCGATCGCCGCGTTCAGATCGACGAGTGCCATCGGCAGCATGCTCAGGGCGGCGAACGGCGGATAGGTGAAACCGTAGGTGGTCCCCGGCACCTGGTAGTCGTAGATGCGGCCGCCGTGGTGCACCCAGGTGTTCACGGCACCGTAGTAGACGCGCAGGTCGAACCAGCCGCGCAGCAGCGGCACCGTGGCGGTGAAGACGGTCACGGCCGCGGCGAGGCACAGGGCGAGGACGAGCCGTCCCCTCTCGGTACGCGGCGGTCTCACGCGGCCCCTCCCAGCACCGGCGCCTGAGCCGTCTGGTGGACCTGCCACAGGACGACCAGGGCGAGCGCTCCTCCGGAGACCGCCAGGGCCACCTGGGCGGGGTCCGGCGGGCCGCCGCTCGGCAGTACGGCGAGCGCGAGGACGGCGGTCGCGGCGGCCACCCGGTGGCGGACGGAGGTGCTGGGCGCGGCGGCGGCGATGAGGAACAGGCCCCACAGGGCGTACCAGGGCCGGATCGCCGGGCCGAGGACGGCCATGGCGGCGAGGCTCAGGCCGAGCGCGTAGATCGGGCCGGGGCGCAGCCGGAGCCAGATGAAGAGCACCGCGGCCGTGGTCGCGAGCAGGCCCGCCGCGTGCCAGACCGGGATGGCGAGGGGCGCGAGGCCGCTGCCCAGTTGTGCGAGGACGTCGCCCGTGACCCGGCCGAGGAGGCTGGTGGGCGACCAGTTGTGCGGGGAGACGGGTGTCCGCAGGGCCGCGATCCAGCCGTATCCCGTGCCCGCGAGGGCGGTCGCCACGACCGTGGTGGCGAGCGCGACGGCGGCGGTCGTCGCGATCGTGCGCGCCACTCCGGTGTGCCGGCGCAGCGCGATCACGGCAAGCAGGCCGAGGGCGGCCGGCGCCTTCACCAGCGCGGCGAGCGTGACCAGGACGACACCGAGGACGTACAGGCGGCCTCGGGCGGCGAGCAGACCGATGCCGAGCAGTCCCAGCATGATGGCGTCGTTGTGGGCGCCGGCGACCAGGTGCAGCAGCACCAGCGGGTTGAGGGCGCCGAGCCACAGCGCGGCGGCGGGATCGGCGCCGCACTGACGGGCGAGCCGTGGCAGTGCCACGGCCATGAGGGCCACGCCGAGCAGTGCGACCAGCCGCATGCCGAGCAGGCCGGCCGGCAGTTCCCCGCGGGTCAGGCCGGACAGGGCGGAGGCCACGGCGAGGAAGACCGGACCGTACGGGGCCGCGGTGTCCCGCCACACCGGCGCGACCTCGGCCGCGAGCGGCCCGCCGAGTTGCGCGGGCCCGTGCGTGTACACGTCGAGGTGGGCGTCGACCATGGCGCCCTGCGCGAGATAGCTGTACACGTCCCGGCTGAACAGCGGCGGCGCCAGCAGCAGTGGTGCCGCCCACGCGGCCAGGACGAGCAGCAGGGTGCGAGGCGTGGGCGGCTCGGGGCCGCGGATCACCCGGCCGAGCAGCGCCCACGCGGCGATCAGCAGAACGACCCCGAAGTACACCCCCACCAGTCCGAGCGCCGCGCGCCCGGACTCGGGAGAGACCAGATCCGCGACCGGCAGGGCCCCGGCGGTCTGACCGCCCAACGCGAGAAAGGCGGTACCGGCCAGCCCGAGGGCCTGGCAGCGGCGGAGATCGACGGGGAAAGCCATGGCCAACACTGGGGAAGCATGTCAACGCCCGGTGGCCGGAAGGCGACGCACGCCCCTCGGCCGGGCGGCGTGCGCATGACCGCCGTGTGAGCGGCCCTCGTCAGAGGCCGCCGAGGTGCCGGTCCGCGCGTGCGGCATACGGCGGCGGGGCACGGTGGTGGTGATGCGGCCGCCGGCGCCGCCCCCGCCGGCCAGGCCGACGCGGCGAGCCAAGTCACTCGCCGCGTCCAGGTGCTGCCGGTGGCGGGGCGAGGCCCTCGCCGGACGCCTCAGACCTCCGGCGAGCCGCTGCCCGCGAGCACCTCGGGCCGCAGCAGCGCCTCCAGTCGCTCGGCGGGCAGCAAGCCCTTCTCCAGGACGAGTTCGGCGACGCCGCGGCCGGTGGCCAGGGCCTCCTTGGCAATGTCGGTGGCGGCCTCGTACCCGATGTGCGGGTTGAGGGCGGTGACCAGCCCGATGGAGTTCTCCACCGCGGCTCGCAGCTGTGCCGTGTTGGCCGTGATGCCGGCCACGCACCGCTCGGCGAGGGTCAGGCAGGCGTGCTCCAGATGGGTGATGCTCTCGGAGAGGGAGTGCAGGATGACCGGCTCGAAGGCGTTCAGCTGGAGCTGACCGGCCTCGGCGGCCATGGTGATGGTCACGTCGTTGCCTATCACCTCGAAGGCGACCTGGTTGACGACCTCGGGGATCACCGGGTTGACCTTGCCGGGCATGATGCTCGAACCGGCCTGGACCGGCGGCAGGTTGATCTCGTTGAGGCCCGCGCGCGGACCGGAGGACAGCAGGCGCAGGTCGTTGCAGCTCTTGGAGAGCTTGACGGCGATCCGCTTGAGCACGCCGGACATCTGCACGAAGGCACCGCAGTCCTGGGTGGCCTCCACCAGGTTGGCGGCCGTCACCAGCGGCAGGCCGGTGATCTCGGCGAGGTGGCGGCGGGCCGACTCGGCGTATCCGGCCGGGGCGTTGAGACCGGTGCCGATCGCGGTGGCGCCGAGGTTGATCTCGTGGATCAGTTCGGCGGCCTCCGCGAGCCGGAGACGGTCCTCGTCGAGCATGACCGCGAACGCGGAGAACTCCTGCCCCAGCGTCATCGGCACGGCGTCCTGGAGCTGGGTACGGCCCATCTTGAGCACGTCGCGGAACTCGACGGCCTTGCCGGCGAAGGCGTCCTGGAGTACGGCCATCGCCTTGAGCAGGCGGCGTACGGCGTACACCGTGGCGATCTTGACGGCGGTCGGGTAGACGTCGTTGGTGGACTGTCCGAGGTTGACGTCCTCGTTGGGGTGCAGGTGCTGGTACTCGCCCCTGGCGTGACCGAGCAGTTCCAGCGCGCGGTTGGCGACGACCTCGTTGGCGTTCATGTTGGTGGAGGTGCCGGCGCCGCCCTGGATGACGTCGACGACGAACTCGTCGTGCAGTTTGCCGTCGCGGATCTCACGACAGGCCTCGACGATGGCGGCGGCTTTCCGCGGCTCCAGCAGGCCGAGTTCCTCGTTGGCGAGGGCGGCGGCCTCCTTGACGGCGGCGAGGGCGTCGATCAGGTGCGGGTAGGCGGAGATCGGCGTCCCCGTGATGGGGAAGTTCTCCTTGGCGCGCAGGGAGTGGATGCCCCAGTACGCCTCGGCGGGTACGTCGCGGTGGCCGAGCAGGTCGTGCTCGCTGCGGTGGGCTGCGGCGGTCATGGCTGTGCGGGTCCTCTTTCGGAGGTGGGCGGTTCGGTCAGGCGGGCGTCCGGGCATGGAGATGGCTCCCGCCCGAGCGGAGCCCGGAGCCCGGGGCGGGGTCGAGCGCGCGGGCGGGCCGGACGCTGCCGACCGGTTCGCCGCCACCGAGCAGGGGTTCTCCGGCGAACTCGGCGAGCGCGGCCGGGTCGACCCCGGCCCGCGCGAGGGCCGCGGCGGCGACCGGGACGCGCGCCCGGTTCGCTCCGTCGGCGATCTTCACGGCGACGGCCCGGCCGTCCGGCAGCGCGGCGACCTGCACGCCCTCGAAGCCGTCCTTGGCGAGCAGTCCGGGCACGGCGCGCATCAGCGCGGCGACGTCGCGCCCGGAGCCGGAGGCGGTCTCGGCGTGCTCGCGCATGGCGTCCGCCACCCGCGCCTCGGGGGTGTCGGCCGGCGCGGTGGTGATCCGGGCCGCGGCGCGCGCGAGCCCGTGCAACGAGACGGCGAACAGGGGCGCTCCGCAGCCGTCGACGGTCACCCGGGCGATCGCCTGGCCGGTGAGGTCCTCGACGGTCTCGGCGACGGCCCGCTGCAACGGGTGGCCCGGGTCGAGGTAGTCCGACAGCGGCCAGCCGTTGAGCCTGCAGGTGTAGAGCATGGCCGCGTGCTTGCCGGAGCAGTTCTGCGCGAGCCGGGACGGCAGCCGGCCCTCGCGCACCCAGGCGTCGCGGACGACCGGGTCGTACGGCAGGTCGGGTACGTTGCGCAGTTCGTCCTCGGTGACTCCGGCCAGCTCCAGGATGCGCCGGGTGCCGGCCAGGTGCCGTGCCTCCCCGGAGTGGCTCGCCGCGGTCAGCGACAGCAGTTCCCCGTCGAGCGGCAGCCCGGCCCGGAGCATCGCCACCGCCTGCACCGGCTTGAGCGCCGAGCGCGGGTAGAAGGCGGCCTCGACATCACCGAGTTGCAGTTCCACGGCTCCGTCGGCGCCGAGGACGACGACCGAGCCGTAGTGGACGCCCTCGACGACCCCGCCGCGGACGAGGTGGGCGACGGGGGCGTGCAGGGGCTCCCGGACCACAGGAGCCCCTGCCACCGAACTTCCGTACATCACTGCCGAGTTCACGCCTTGGGGCCGCCTTCCGTGGGGGCGTCCGTGCGCCGCGGCCGCAAGATGTCGGTGAGGGTCGTCTCGACGCGGTCGAGGTGGTGGGTCATGGCCTGCACCGCGTCGTGCTCGGAACCGTCGATCAGCGCCTCGACGATCGCCCGGTGCTCGCGGTTGGACTGCTCTCGCCGGCCGCCGAGTTCGTTGAGGAAGGCGGACTGGCGGGCCAGCGCGTCCCGGATCTCCTCGATCACCCGGCGGAAGACCGGGTTCTGCGCGGCTTCGGCCACGGCCAGGTGGAAGACGGTGTCCATCGCGACCCACGCGGTGGTGTCCGTCTCCTGCTCCATCCGGTCCAGGAGGTGGGTCAGGTGATCGAGGTTCTCCGCGGTGCGGCGCCGCGCCGCGTACCCGGCGACCGGGATCTCGACGTGGCGGCGCACCTCCAGCAGGTCGCTGGCCGCGTAGTCGCCGAAGGTGGGGTCCTCGACGGCGCCGGCGACGACGAAAGTGCCCTTGCCGGTCCTGGAGACCGTGAGCCCCATCGTCTGCAGGGCCCGCAGGGCCTCCCGCAGCACGGGCCGGCTGATCTCCAGGGTGCGGCACAGCTCGGCTTCCGACGGGAGCTTGTCGCCGATGGCGTAGTCGCCGCGCTCGATGGCGCCGCGAAGGTGGCCGAGCACCGCCTCCATGGCGCTGACGCGCCGCGGCCCCGGGCCACCTGTCTGGCTGTCTGACAGGTTCACGGGGTGATCCTGCGGGTGAGGAGGCCGGACTGTCAAGGGGTGCCCGGATCCCAGAGCTACTCGGCAGGCAGCGCCTCCCGCATCGCCTTCGCGGCGGCGGTCGGGTCGTAGTCGTCGGGGACGCCTGGGACCAGGATGATGTCACCCTCGATGTGCCGCGAGCGCAGCGGTGCGATCTCCTGGTACGCGGGTGAGTCCCACCAGGCCCGCGCCTCGGCGATCCCGGGGAAGGAGATCACCACGACGTGCCCGGGCCAGCTGCCCTCCTTCACCTCGTGCCGCGAGGCATGCACGAGGAAACGGCCACCGTACGGCTCGAAGGTGGCGGTGATGCGCTCGATGTACTCGGCGACCTCCGGGTGCGGAGCGGCCTCCTGCAAGTGAGCCATGGCATAGGCGGGCATGTCGTCCTTCCGGCCGGTCGGGCTTCTGTGCACCGGCGATCCTGGCAGGTGGCTGAGCTGGGGGCGATGACCTGACAGGTAAGCGCGCCCTGCCACGTCTGCTTCCCCCTCCCCCGTCAGCCTGCTGGCCGCAGTGCCTGACCTCCGTGACACTCTGTGAGGCATGGCGTGGACTTTCACGCTGCACGGTGCCGTTGCCGCCGGGCTGGGCGCCACGCTCCTGTCGCCGGCCGCGCTCACCCGGCTGCCCGGAACCTTGCCGCTGGCAGGCGCGAGGGGGTGGGCGGCCGCGATTTCCGTATCCGACCTTCTTGACCTGTGTGCCTGCTCTGGTGCGACTGGTCCTGACGGGTGCGGCCAAGGACGCGGCAGGAATCCCGCCCAGAGCCGCGTGGACGCCTACCAGCGCTTCGCCTCCGTCCTCGGTGTGAGTCCCGGTAGCAACCTGTACTGCTGAGCAGCGCGCCCTCCTCGAGCAGGCGGGGCGTGGACCGGAATGTTCTCCAACGGTCCACGCCCCGCCCGCTGTCGCTTCCCCGCTGCTGCTCGAAGGCCGACACGCGGGGCAGGAGCCGACACTCAGGACCAGGAAAGAGACGCGGTGAGCCCAGTGAGTGACGGGAGTGCCGCAGCGCCGATCAGGCCGGCGTCGGGGCCGAGTGCGGCGCGGCGAATGGGCGGGGGTGCCGGGCGGGTGCGGGTGGTGTGGGCGTATGCCTCGCGCAGGGCGGTGTGCAGCGGCCCGTCGCCGGTGCCGAGGCCGCCGCCGAGCACGATCGCCGAGGGGTCGAGGACGCGGACGAGATGGCCGAGCACCGTGCCCAGCGCCTGTCCGGCGGTGGTCAGGACGCGTGCCGCGGCCGGGTCGCCGGACCGGGCCAGGGCCGTGACCTCCCGGGCACCCGGTACGGGGGAGCCGCCGCAGGCGGTGCGGCGTTCGCCGATGCCGCGGCCGGAACAGTACTGTTCGAGGTTTCCCCGCCAGTCCCGGTCCACGGAGGCCGGGACCTCCAACTCCCCCAGGGCGATGGCCTCTCCGCGCCGTCCGGCGACGGGCCGCCCGTCGAGGACGAGGGTGGAGGACAGTCCGGTGCCCAGGGAGACGTAGAGGAAGTCGGGGATGTCGCGGCCGACGCCGTACCGTGCCTCACCGAGAGCCCCGCAGCGCACGTCGGAGCCGACGGCCACCGGCAGACCGGCCGCGGCCTCGGCGGTCAGTACGGCGGCCGGCTGGGTGTCCCAGGCCAGTACCTCACGGCTGGTCAACAGGCCGTCGGCGTCGACGTATTCGGGGAATCCCGCGCCCAGTGCGGTCACCGTGACGCCCAGCCGGGTGGCGTCGTCGAGGAGGGTGCCGGCCAGACCGGGGTCGCGCAGCCCTCCCTCGGCGGTGGCGGTGGGCAGCTCACGGCGGTGCAGCAGGGTGCCGTCGGCGGTGACGAGTCCGGCGGCGATCTTGGTGCCGCCGACGTCCAGGGCCGCGACGGCGGCCCGGCCGGACGGTTCCCCGGCTGGCGCCGGGATCGGGCTGGTGTTCACGGGAGTTGTTGGCCTTCGCCTGGGATGCGGTGGGTTCAGTCCGAGCTGCGGTGGAGCGTGGCTTCGAGGCGGTAGGCGTCGCCGCGGTACACGGCCCGGCCGAGCAGCACCGGGGTGTCGTTCTGGTCGTAGGTGACCTCTTCGCCGACCAGGACCGGGGTGCCCGGCGGCACCCGCAGCAGCTCCGCCTCCAAGGGCTGGGCGCCGTCGGCGCGCGCGGTGTACGTGCTGTGCATGACGCGCACCCCGGCCCTGGCCTCCAGCTCGGCGAACAGCGAACGATCCGTCAGGTCGACGTCCTCCAGCGCCTGCGCCCGGGAGCGCACCAGCACCGTGGTGTCCAGGCACACCGGTACGTCGTCCAGGCCGCGCACCCGGACGATCTCCAGCACCTCGGCGGCGGGTGCGATGCGCAGCCGGGCCGACTCCTCGTAGCCGGCCGGGCGGACCTCGCGGCGCAGCACCCGTGCGGTGGCGGTCAGGCCCCGGGCGCGGGCGATGTCGGTGAAGCTCTTCAGCACGCTGGGCGGCTCGCTGACCACGTCGGTGGCGACGAACCAGCCGCGCTGCGGCGAGGAATGCACCCGGCCTTCGGCCTCCAGCAGGGCCAGGGCCTGGCGCAGACTGCTGCGGCTGACGCCGACTCGCTGGGCCAGTGCGCGCTCGCCGGGCAGTTGGCTGCCCGGGGCCCACACCCGGCGGTCCAGCAGTTGCCCGAGTGCGCGGCGGGCGAGCTGCACGGCCGGACCTGCGGTCGCGGCGGTCGCGGCTGGGGCGGGGACGGATGGTGAGGCCGGTGCGTCATGCGTGGTCACGGTCATGGACCGTACCAGAGCGACCAGTTCATGGACCAGATGAAAACCTGGTCCAGACACTGGACTGACTGGACTGAAGTACGCCATGATCCCTCCACGCCGAAATTCGGAAGTCTCTCTTCCGTGCCCCGGCGTGTGCCCGCCTGCCGGTGCACGGGGCCGCCGCCGGCCCCTGCCTCCAACAGGCCACAGGGCCCAGCCCGATGGCACGCCCCCGACACACCACCTGCGACACCACCCACCCGCGACCGCGACAGCACACCGCGCCGCACCCGAAGCCGAGGGAGCCTCGATGCCGTCACATCCACCGGTCCGTCTCGCCGTCATAGGCGCAGGAACGATTTCTCAGTCGGTCCACCTCCCCGCCGTCCAGCGCCTGGGCGCGCTGTTCCAGACCGCCGTCGTGTGCGACCTTTCCCCCTCCCGCGCGGCGGCGGTGGCCGCCCGCTGCGGCGTCGGCGTACGGGCCACGCACAGCTATGAGAGCGTGCTGGCCGACGACACCGTCGACGCCGTACTGCTGGCCACCCCCGGAACCCACGCACAGGCCGCGCGCGCCGCGCTGGAGGCCGGAAAGCACGTCCTCGCCGAGAAGCCGCTGTGCCTGACCGTGGCCGAGGCCGAGGAACTGGGCGCGCTCGCCGAGGCCAAGGGCCTGGTGCTTCAGGTCGGCTACATGAAGATGTACGACCCGCTCACCGAGGTCGCCGCGGCCGAGCTGGCCGAGCTGGACACCCCGCGCACCGTCCGGGTCACCGTGCTGCACCCCGCCGACGAACCCCAGGTGGAGCATCTGCGGCTGGCCCCGCCGGCCGCCGACGCGGACACCTCCGTGATCGCCGAGTCCCTCGCCTACGAGGACGCGCGCACCCTGGACGCCCTCGGCGAGGTACCGGCCGAACTCGGCCGCTATTACCGGGACGTACTGAACGGCTCGGTGATCCACGAGCTCTCCGTGCTGCGCGCGCTCGGCCTCACCCTGCCCACGACCTTCGACAGCGCCCAGCTGTGGCCGTGGCCGGTCGAGGGCGAACCGCCGTGCCTGCTGGCCACCGCGCCCCTGGGCGACGGCGCCCGGCTGGTCCTCAACTGGAACTGGCTCCCGGACCACCCCGAGTACGGCGAGGAGATCGCCGTACTGGCCCGCGACGGTCGGCTGCGGCTGGACATGGCCGCGCCCTACCTGGTGGACGTGCGCTCCACCCTGCGCGTGGAACGCGCCGAGGGCGCGATGCGCCGTGACACCACCGCGCGGCACGGCTACGACACCGGGTTCGTGCGCCAGCTGGAGGAGTTCGCCGCTGCCGTGCAGGGTGACGCACCGGTCCGCTCCGGCGCCGCCGGGGCGGCCGAGGACGTGCGCTGTCTCCAGGCGCTCGTCGCCGCGCTCGCGGCTCGGGCGGGCATCACGGTCGGCGGCGAGGCCGCGAAGGGAGCCGTCGCATGACCGGCCCCACCACGGACTCCGCCACGAACCCCACGACGAACCCCTCCGGCGGCCTGCCGGACGGCATTCTGATCGGCAACGCGCCGGTGAGCTACGGCGTGTACGGCGAAGGCGCGGGCGGGCCCGGTGCGTCCGCGGGTGCCCTGCTGGCCTCCATGGCAGAGGCCGGCTACCACGGCAGCGAGCTCGGCCCGCCCGGCTTCTTCGGCACGCCCGAGCAGACCGCCGCGCTCTTCACCGAGCACCGGCTGGCCGCCGTGGGCGCCTACATCCCCGTGCACTACGCCCTCGGCGACGACGTCGTGGAGCACGACCTGGCCCGGATGGAGCAGACCTGCCGTGAACTGGCGGCGTGCGCCGAGGCGGCGGGCACCTCCGCCGACCGCGCACCGCTGGCCATCCTGGCCGACGAGGGCAGCCAGACCCTGCTGCACAACCCCGCCCGCTCCTGGGACGACCGCTCGCTGGCCCTGGACGAGGCCGGCTGGGAACGCCTGGCCCGGCTGTCCGAGCGCGCGGTGGCGATGGCCCGGTCCTACGGGCTGCGCCCCTCCTTCCACCCCCACATCAGCACCTATGTGGAGTCGCCGTGGGAGGTCGAGCGGCTGCTGGAGCTGACCGAGGTCGGGCTCACCCTCGACATCGCGCACATCCAGCTGGCCGGCGGCGACCCGGTGGAGTGCCTGCGGGCCTGGCGCGAGCGGATCAACCACGTGCACGTCAAGGACGTACGGATGGCCGTGCTCGCCGACGCCAAGGCCGCCGGCCGCACCGACTTCGACGAGTGGTGGGCGGATGTCTGTGTGCCGTTCGGCGAGGGAGACGTCGACATCGACGGGTTCCTGGCCGAGCTGCTGCGCGGCGGTTACCGCGACTGGCTGCTGGTCGAACAGGACCGGGCACCGACCCCGGCCGATCAGTACCCGCAGGTCGCCGCCGAGCAGGCGGCCAACCACGCCTGGCTGGCCGCGAAGGTGGCCGCCCACTCCTGACCACCCGGCTGCCCCGAGGGCGCGCGGCCCGGCCGCCGTGCCTCCGGGCGCCGTTCCCGGTCCGCCCGCGTGCGGACCCGAAGTGGAGCAAGGATGAACAAGCTGCGTTGGACCGGGGCCGCGGGAGTGGCCCTGGCCGGGCTGCTGGTCTCCGGGTGCGGTGTCCCCGGAGCCGGCGGCACCACCACCTCGTCCGGCATCACCGGACCCCGGATCACCCAGCCGGTGACCGTCCAGGAGGTGGCCAAGCCCGGGCCCACCACCCTGCGCGTGCTCGCCGACTCGGGCGAGGACGCCACTCTCAAGGCGCTCGTGCCGATGTACGAGAAGAAGTACCCGGGCGTCAAGGTCGAGGTCGTCACCAAGGGCTTCGACGATCTGATGAAGACCGTCGTCAACTCGATGTCCGGCACCGACGCGCCCGACCTGGTGCAGGGCAACCAGGGCTACGGCACCGACGGCCCGCTGGTCAAGGGCGGGCTGATCCGTCCGCTGGACGACGTGATGCGCGCCTACGGCTGGGAGAACACCTTCACCGACGGCGCCCTCAAGCAGTACCGCTGGACCCCGGACGGCGCCGTCTTCGGCTCCGGCAGCCTGTACGGCATCTCGCCGGCCACCGAGTACGTCGGCGTGTTCTACAACACCGACAAGCTGGCCAAGCTGGGCATCAAGCCGCCCAGGACCTACGCCGAGTTCACCGACGCGCTCGCCCGTGCCAAGGCCGCCGGTCAGCAGCCCATCATGCTGGGCAACGCCGAGAAGTACCCTGCCAGCCAGGTCATCGGCCTGGTCCAGGCGCAGAACGTGCCCAGCCGCGACATCCGGTCGTGGATCAGCGGAGTCCCCGGCGCCACCATCGCCGACCAGGGCACCGAGGCCGCGGCCCGCACCGTGCGGGACTGGGCCGAGCGCGGCTGGTTCGGCAAGGGCTACGACGGCATCAGCTCCGACGACGCGGTCGCCAAGTTCAGCCACGGCCAGGGTGTCTTCCTGGTCGCCGGCTCCTGGAACGCGCCGGCCCTGCAGCAGAGCATGAACGGCCACGTCGGCTTCACCCTGCCCACCCGGCCCGACGGCACCCGCGCCACGGTCGGCTCGCTCGGCCTCGGCTGGCACATCAGCGCCAAGACCCGGCACCTGCCCGCCGCGGTCGCCTTCCTCGACATGCTGATGAGCGACCGGTTCGCGCAGACCCTCGCGGACGTCGGTCGCACCCCGGTCACCGGCCAGGGCACCGTCAAGGCCGACAGCAAGGTCGTCGACCAGGTCAACGGCATCGGGCTCAAGCTGCTCGCCGACGACGGGCAGAACTTCTACCTCGACTGGGCCTCCACCACGATGCTCGACACCATCGGATCCAAGACCCAAGACCTGCTGGCCGGCCGCACCTCCCCCCGCGGCTTCGCCGAGGGCCTGCAGAACAACTGGCAGGCGTTCCAGAAGCAGCAGCGCCAGGACGCGGCAGCCGCCGGAGGCACCCCGTGACCGCGGCCCCGCTCTCCGGACGGGCCACCGCCACCGGGCCCGCATCTCCCGCCCCGGTCCGCGCCGACCGGAAACCACCGGCCCACCGGAACCGGCACGGCCTGCGCGCCTGGGCCGGACGCCAGTACTGGCCCGCCCTGTGGTACCTGCTGCCCGCCGCCATCGTCTACACGCTGTTCGTGCTGCGGCCGCTGGGCCAGACCGCCTGGATCTCCCTGTTCCGCTGGGACGGCCTCACCGAGGGCCGCTGGGTGGGGCTCGGCAACTACCGCGCCCTGCTGTCCGACACCCGCATCCCCGCCGCGATCGGCCACTCGCTGGAGTTCGTGGTCTTCTACGCGCTGCTGCCGGTCGCCCTCGGCCTCTTCCTCGCCGCCCTGATGTCCCGCATCCGGGTGTACGGACTGAGCTTCTTCCGCGCGGTGCTGTTCCTGCCGCAGATCCTGGCCACCGTCGTGGTCGCCGTCTCCTGGCGGTGGGTCTACGACATCGACGGGCCGCTCAACGCCGCCCTGCGCGCCGTCGGCCTCGGCTCCCTGGCCCGCGCCTGGCTGGGCGACTACCACACCGCTCTGCCCTCGGTCGGCCTGGTCGGCACCTGGGTGATGTACGGGCTGTGCATGGTGCTCTTCCTGGCCGGCACCCAGAAGATCCCCACCGAGCTCTACGAGTCCGCCCGCATCGACGGCTGCGGCCCGATCCGCGAGTTCTTCACCGTCACCCTGCCCGCGCTGCGCGGCGAGATGTCCATCGCCCTGGTCCTCACCATCACCTACGCCCTGCGCAACTTCGACCTGGTGTGGAACACCACCACCGGCGGCCCCGGCACCTCCACCACCGTGCCCAGCGTCTTCATCTACCAGGGCGCCTTCCTCACCCACGAGGTGGGCGGCGCCGCCGCGATCAGCGTCTTCCTGACCGCCGTGGTGCTGATGGTGACCGGGCTCGTCATGCGCCTGGTGCGCGGAAAGGAGGGCTGACGGATGCTCACCAGCCGCCGCCAGACCGTCATCGGACACGCCGTCCTGGCCGTCGCCGCCATCGCCGCCCTGTACCCCTTCCTGTCCGTGGTGCTGCTGGCGCTCGGCAAGCCCGGCACCCGCCAGAGCGGCTTCACCCTCCCCACCTCCATCAGCTTCGACAACTTCTCCCGGGCCTGGAGCGGCGGGCTGTTCTCCCAGGCCCTGCTGTCCAGCCTGATCGTGGCCGCCGCCGTGGTGGTGGGCACCACCGTGCTGTCCGTGCTGGCCGGCTACGCCTTCGCGGCCTTCCCCTTCCCGCTGAAGGGGCTGCTCCTGGGACTGCTGCTGGTCGGTCTGGTGATGCCGTACGAGGCGACCGTGATCCCGCTCTACTACCAGCTGCGTTCCTGGCACCTCACGAACACCTACTGGGCGCTGATCCTGCCGCAGATCGGCCTGTCCCTGCCGTTCGCGGTCTTCTGGATGCGCACCTTCTTCGTCTCCACACCGCCGGCGCTGCGCGAGGCCGCGGCGGTCGACGGAGCCTCCAGGTTCCGTACCCTGCGCTCGATCCTGCTGCCGATGGCCGCACCCGCCATCGGCACCCTCGCCACCCTGCTCTTCCTCTTCGCGTGGAACGAGTTCCTGCTGGCACTGGTCCTCGTCCCGGACGACCGCAGCGTGCAGACCGCACCGCTGGCCCTGTCGTTCTTCGCGGGCAACCGGCGCAACAGCAACCCGGGCGTCACCGCGGCCGCCGCCGTCATCGTCGCCCTGCCCGTACTCATCAGCTACATCGCCCTCCAGCGCCGCATGATCAGCGGCATGCTGGCCGGCGCCGTAAAGGAGTGACATCCATGTCGGCCCCCCTTCCCCCGCGCGTCTTCGACAGCCCCGCCCAGCTGGGCGCGGAGCTGGCCCGCGAGATCGCGGACGGGATCGCGGAAGCAGCAGGCTCCGGCCGGCGCTACGTCCTGGGCTGCCCCGGCGGCCGCAGCCCCAAGCCGGTCTACGCGGCACTCGCCGAACTGACCGCCGAGCACGGGCTCGACCTGCGGCACGTCGTCATCGCCATGATGGACGAGTACGTCCTGCCCGACCCCGACGCGCCGGGCGGCTTCCACGACATCGACCACGGCGCGCACAACAGCTGCCACCGCTTCGCCGCCGAGGAGATCATCGCTCCCCTCAACGTCGCGGCCGGCCCCTCCCGGGGCATCCCGGCCGACGCCGTGTGGTTCCCCGACCCCGCGGACCCGTCCGCCTACGAGCGGCGGCTGGCCGAGGCCGGCGGCATCGACCTGTTCATCCTGGCCTGCGGCGCCTCGGACGGGCACATCGCCTTCAACCCGCCCGGCACCGACCGCCACAGCACCAGCCGGATCGTGGAGCTCGCCGACACCACCCGCGTCGACAACATGGGCACCTTCCCTGACTTCGCCTCCCTCGACGAGGTGCCCCGGCACGGCGTCACCGTCGGCGTGCACACCATCGTGGCCCACTCCCGGCGCGCGGTGATGACCGTCCACGGCGCCCACAAGCGCGAGGCGGTGCGCCGCCTGGCCGCCGCCCGCGGCTACGACCCCTCCTGGCCCGCGACCCTGGTCACCGAGTGCGCCGGCGCCGCCCTCTACGTCGACCGGGCGTCGCTGGCCCTGGAGGACGCCGCGTGACGTACGACCTGATCACCCTGGGCCGGGTCGGCGTCGACCTCTACCCGCAGCAGACCGGGGTCGGCCTGGCCGAGGTGCGCACCTTCGCCAAGTACCTCGGCGGCAGCGCCACCAATGTGGCCGTCGCCGCCGCCCGGCACGGCCTGCGCAGCGCGGTGGTCACCGGCGTCGGCGACGACCCGCTCGGCGGCTTCGTCCGCGACGCGCTGCGCGGCTTCGGCGTGGACGACCGGCATGTGGTGACCGTGCCCGGGGCGCTCGCCGGGCGCGACCCGGGCACCGACACCGTGCTGGACCTGGACTGGCGCCCGATGTTCTGGGACCGGGCCGAGGACGCGCCCGCACGGTACGCGCAGGCGCTGGAGCACGCCACCGTCGCGGTGGGCAACCGCGACGAGGTCGAGGTCGCGGTGGGCACCCGCGACCCGGACCGGGCCGCGGACCTGCTGCTCGCCCGCGGAGTGCGGCTGGCCGTGGTCAAGCAGGGCCCGCACGGCGTCCTGGCGCGCACCGCGACCGAGGACGTACGGGTGCCGCCGATCCCGGTGGAGGTGGTGAACGGCCTCGGCGCGGGCGACGCCTTCGGCGGCGCCCTGGTCGCCGGCCTGCTGGCCGGACTGCCGCTGGCCGACACCCTGGCCGCCGCCAACGCAGCGGGGGCCCTGGTCGCCTCCCGGCACGCCTGCGCCGACGCGATGCCCACCCCCGATGAGATCGCCGAGCTGACCGGCCGCCCCACCCCGCGCGCCGTCGCCACCACCACGACCGGAGAACCTCGTTGAGCACCACCCTCGTCACCGCCCCCGCCGCCCGTGACCTCGCCGAGGTCACCCGGATCCGGCTCACCGACCCCGACGCGATCCGCCGGGCCGCCGCCGCCCGCCCGAAGTTCGACCCCGCGGACCTGGCCCGGCCGCTGTTCATCCTGGCCGCCGACCACCCGGCCCGCGGCGCGGTGGCCGCCGGCGGCAACCCCACCGCCATGGGCGACCGGCACGAGCTGCTGGCCCGCTGCGTCGCGGCGCTGTCCCGCCCCGGCGTGGACGGCTTCCTCGGCACCCCCGATCTGGTCGAGGACCTGACGCTGCTCGGCGCGCTGGACGGCAAACTGGTGCTGGGCTCGATGAACCGGGGCGGCATCCCCGGCGCCTCGTTCGAACTCGACGACCGCTTCACCTGCTACGACGCCCGAGGCATCGCCGAGGCGGGGCTGGACGGCGGCAAGATGCTGCTGCGCGTCGACCCCGCCGACCCGGGGACCGCCGAGACCCTCAGCGGGACCGCCGCCGCCGTCAACGAACTCGCGGAGCGCCGGCTGCTCGCCCTGATCGAACCGTTCAAGTCCGTGCGCGAGGGCGGCCGGGTGCGCAACATCCTGGAGGCCGACGCGCAGATCTGGGTGAACAACATCGCCTCCGCGCTCGGCCGCACCTCCGCCTACACCTGGCTGAAGGTCCCGGTCGTCCCCGACATGGAGCGGATGATGGCCTCCACCACGATGCCGACCCTGCTGCTGGGCGGCGAGGGCGGCGGCGACCCCGACGCCATGTACGCCTCCTGGCAGCGCGCGCTGCGCATCGAGCACGTCCGCGGGCTGATCATCGGCCGTACGATGCTCTTCCCCGCCGACGGCGACGTGGCCGGCGCCGTGGACACCGCCGTCTCGCTGCTCGGCCGGGAGTCCTGATGGCCCGTCGGCTGTACCTGCCCGACGGCACCGCCGCCGCGGACGGATTCCGCCTCACCGTCACCCCGCAGGACGCCGAGTGGACCTACGGCTCCCTGCGCGTTCTGGACCTCGCACCGGGCGCCTCGCGCACCCTGGACACCGGTGACAGCGAGATGATCGTGCTGCCGCTGTCCGGCGGCTGCCGGGTGGAGATCGACGGCACCGTACTCGACCTCGACGGCCGCCCCGGCGTCTTCAGCCGGGTCACCGACTTCGCCTACGCGCCGCGCGACGCCCGGCTCACCGTCCACTCTGCGGGCGGCGGGCGGTTCGCACTCCCCGCGGCCCGCTGCGAGCGCCGGCTCACGCCCGCCTACGGGCCCGCGGAGGCCGTACCGGTCGAGATCCGCGGCGCCGGCCCCGCCACCCGGCAGGTGAACAACTTCGCCTCCCCCGAAGGCTTCGCCTGCGACCGCCTGGTCGCCGTCGAGGTGCTCACCCCCGGCGGGAACTGGTCGTCCTATCCGCCGCACAAGCACGACGAGCGGCGCCCCGGAGAGGCGGTGCTGGAGGAGATCTACTACTTCGAGATCGGCGGCCCCGGCCCGCACGGCTTCGGCTACCAGAGGGTGTACGAGCCGGCCGCGGCCGGCGGCGAGGGGGTGGACGTGCTGGCGGAGGTCCGGCACGGCGACGTGGTGCTCGTCCCCCGGGGCTACCACGGCCCCTCCATGGCCGCTCCGGGACATCCCCTCTACTACCTCAATGTGCTCGCCGGGCCGCACCCGCAGCGCACGATGGCGTGCTGCGACGACCCGGCCCACCACTGGGTGCGCGCCTCGTGGGACGGCCAGGCCGCCGACCCGCGGGTCCCGATCTGCGACGCCGGAGGCCCGCGATGACCACGACCACGTCCGCCGGGCGGGTGCGCCGCCTGACCACCGCCCAGGCGCTGGTGGCGTTCCTCGCCCAGCAGTACACCGAGCGGGACGGCGTCGAGCAGCGGCTGATCGAGGGCTGCTTCGGCATCTTCGGACACGGCAACATCGCCGGCCTCGGCCAGGCGCTGCTGGAACGCCCCGACGATCTGACCTACTACCAGGCCCGCAACGAGCAGGCCATGGTGCACGCCGCGGTGGGCTACGCCCGCACCCGGCGCAGACTCTCCACGCTGGCCTGCACCGCCTCGGTGGGGCCCGGCTCCACCAACATGGTCACCGGGGCGGCGCTGGCCACCGTCAACCGGCTGCCGGTGCTGCTGCTGCCCGGCGACACCTTCGCCTCCCGCGCCGCCTCACCGCTGCTCCAGGAACTGGAGCAGCCGTACGCCGCCGACATCACCGTCAACGACACCTTCCGGCCCGTCTCCCGGTTCTTCGACCGGATCTGGCGACCCGAGCAACTGCTCTCGTCGGCCGTGCAGGCGATGCGGGTGCTCACCGACCCGGCCGAGACCGGCGCCGTCACCCTGTGCCTGCCGCAGGACGTGCAGGCGGAGGCCTGGGACTTCCCCGAGGAGTTCTTCGCCCGCCGGGTGTGGCACATCCGCCGCCCGGCACCGGACGAGGCGTCACTGGCCGCCGCCGTGCGGCTGCTGCGGGACGCCGGGCGCCCGTTGATCGTGGCCGGCGGCGGGGTGATCCACTCCGACGCCACCGCCGCCCTCGCGGACTTCGCCGCCGCCACCGGCGTTCCCGTGGCGGTCACCCAGGCCGGCAAGGCCGCGCTGCCGCACGGCCATCCGGCGGCGGTCGGCGCGATCGGCCACACCGGCAGCGCCGCGGCCAACGCCCTGGCCCGAGATGCCGATGTGGTGATCGGCATCGGCACCCGCTGGCAGGACTTCACCACCGCCTCGCGCACTCTGTTCGCCGACCCGCAGGTGGCCTTCGTCAACCTCAACATCACCGCGTTCGACGCCGCCAAGCAGGCGGGGGTGTCGCTGGTCGCGGACGCCCGCGCCGGCATCCAGGCGCTGGGTGCCGCACTGTCCGGCTGGTCCGCGGCCCCGGACTGGCGCGAGCGCACGTCCGGACTGGTCCGCGGCTGGGACAAGGTGGCGGAAGCCGCCTTCACCGCCGGACAGCGGCCGCTGCCCGCGCAGAGCGAGATCATCGGCGCGCTGCGGGACGCCATGGGCGAGCGCGACGTGGTGGTGTGCGCCGCCGGCTCGATGCCCGGCGATCTGCACAAGCTGTGGCGCCCCAGCGACCCGCTGGGCTATCACGTCGAGTACGGCTACTCCTGCATGGGCTATGAGATCGCCGGAGGGCTGGGTGTGAAGATGGCCGCGCCCGACCGCGAGGTCGTGGTGCTGGTCGGCGACGGCTCCTATCTGATGATGGCCCAGGAGATCGCCACGGCGGTGGCCGAGCGCCTCAAACTGGTCGTGGTGCTGGTGCAGAACCACGGCTACGCCTCGATCGGCGCGCTGTCGGAGTCGGTCGGCGCGGACCGGTTCGGCACCCGCTACCGCTACCGCGACCCGGCGACGGGGCACCTGAACGGCGACACCCTGCCGGTCGACCTGGCCGCGAACGCCGCGAGCCTGGGCGCGGACGTCATCCGCGCCCAGGGCCTGGACGCCTTCCGCGAGGCGCTCGCCGCCGCGCTGGCCGCCGAGCACACCACCGTCGTCCATGTGGAGACCGACCCCCTGGTACCGGCGCCCAGCTCGGACGCCTGGTGGGACGTGCCGGTCGCCGAGGTCTCCGCACTCCCGTCGACCACCGCGGCCCGCGCCACCTACGAGCAGCACAAGAAGACCCAACGCCCGCTGCTCACCCCACCCCCGGCCTGACCCGCAGTGACGTATTCGTACTGGCCTCACTGGGAGCCGAGGTCGACGACGGCGTCGTTCACCCAGGCATCGTCCAGGGCCTGGTCGTCACCGGCCGCCCAGGCGGCGACGATGCGGTCCCAGTGACGGACGTTGAGCGAGCGGTACTCCACGACCCGCTGGCGGGGCCGGACGACCTGGGACTGGTTGACCGGGTGGAACTCCACCCGGGTGCCGCGCCCTTCGCGGTTGAGGCGGGCGAGCAGATAGCGGGCGACGTTGTGACGGCGCACCGCCCGGTACGCGGTCTCCACGCGCTCGAGGTTCTTCTTCGACGGGCTCCGCCTGCCCTCCAGCCACGCGTTCAGCGTCCGGTCCGTCACCGTCAGGCCGGCCTCACGCGCCGCTCGGCGGGCGTGTTCGGTCCGGGTGAGGTAGTGCAGGCGGGCGAGCAGCCCGCGACGGGTCGTGATGGGCGTGACGACGAAGCCCGCGAGCGCGTCGAGTTGGCGGGCGACGGCTTCGTGGCCCTTGACGCCCCGGGCTCCGTACTTGCCGAACTCGATGGTGCGCTCCGGCACTTCACGCTCCTTCCT
Organism: Streptomyces sp. NPDC001292; assembly: GCF_042896465.1. NCBI lineage: Bacteria > Bacillati > Actinomycetota > Actinomycetes > Kitasatosporales > Streptomycetaceae > Streptomyces > Streptomyces sp. NPDC001292. The sequence continues at coordinate 52,273 of NZ_JBIAXG010000004.1, read as the reverse complement.
CGCAGACGCAATCTACCTGGTCGGGACCGGCGGACACCCGTCCGGCCGCGCCGGTACCCAGTCCGTCGTGGCGGGGTTGCCGACGTGGTAGACGTCCTTGACCTTCACCTCGGTGACGCCGCGTCCCTCGGGGAACACCGCGCGCCAGTCACCGATCACATGCAGTTCGTCGGTGCCCATCGCGCGGACCACCATCAGGCCCTCGTCGTACGCCCGGTGCGCCTTCCACCACAGGTTCACGAAGGCCTGGGAGCGGATCAGGTGCATCCAGTCGGTGCGGTACAGCTCCCGGTTGTAGTTCGACTCCCCCATCGTGGAGACGAACTTCGCGTACATCGCCTTCACGTACTCCAGCGTCACCTCGTCGTCCTCGGCGATCGCCCGCTCCCGGGCGTCCCTCAGCGCGACGCGGAACTTCTCCAGCAGGCTCTCCGTGGCCCCCGAGGTCCAGGACTCGTGGATCTCGGGAGGGTCGCACAGCCCGTACTTCGGGCCCGCGAGACGCAGCAGGAGGCGCAGGGTCGGCTCGGTCACCCACAGCGGGCCCGGCTCGTCCCGGCCGCCGATCGGGTTGGGCAGGTAGGCGTCGTGCTCCCAGTCGGACGGAGTGATCAGGTGGACGCCGGCGCGGCGGCGGTCGTGGTGGTTGCCCGTGGAGTGCTCCAACTGCCCGAGCGGCAGGTGCGTCTTGAGCGCCGACAGGTAGGCGCCGTTGACGTCGAGCGCGGTCACCTCGTGCTCGCCGGGCGGCAGTTCGGTGCGTGTCCACTTGGGACGGGCCTCCCAGATCTGGTCGGCGCCGCGCGCCGTCTGCTTGCGCAGGATGTCGGGCAGCCACGGGTGGGCGACGACGTCGTACCGGCCGCCCTTGCGGGTCTCGTCCAGCAACGCCATCGCGTCCGGGATGGCCCGCTTCACCAGCGCCGCGGTCGCTGCTTCCACGTCGCCGGAGTGCTGGGCGAGCGCGGCCGTGACGGCGGAGCCGATCAGGTCCGGCGTGTCGGCGGTCTTCAGACGACGGCCGACGGGTACGACCCTGACCACGCGTGCCGCCTGGCCCGGCCCGCCGGCGGACGCGGGGCGGTGGGGTGCCCTCCGCGGAGCCGGCGTGTGCGGCCGGGCGGGCTCCACCGTCGGCGCGGGCTCGACCGTTTGCGCGGGCTCCGACGTGCCGCACTCGGCGGGGTCCAGGTGCTGCGGGAATCCCGCGACCTGGTGGGAGGCGGGCTGCCCGCACAGCACGCAGGGTTGCGGCGCCGAAAGGGCCTCGACATCGTCGACGTCGTCCTGACCGGCCTCCTGCCCGACCTCCTGCCCGGCCTCCTGCCCGGCTTCCTGCCCGGCCTCCTGCCCGACTTCCTGCTTGGCCTCCTGCCCGACTTCCTGCTCGGCTTCCGCCGGGACGGCGTCCGACGGTTCCTCGGCCGGGGCCTCGGCCTCCGCATCCGCAGCGGCACCGGCACCGGCACCGGCACCGGCACCGGCAGCGGCAGCGGCAGCGGCAGCCAGCTTGGTCCGCGCTCCCTCGAGGAAGTACGCGTACTTCTCCCTTGCTTCACCGCTCGGGTCCCGCCCGGACTCCCAGCCCCCGACTGTGGACGGGCCGACGTTCAGGGCCCGCGCGAGCTGGGCGCGCGAAACGCTCAGCCCCTCCCGCAGAGCCCGCCGCTCCTCGGCGGGCGGCAGCGGGACTTCCTTCTTGGCCCCGGCCAGCAGGGCATCGATCGCTTCGAAGTCCGTCATCGGGCTCCCCCGTCCTGTACCGCCGCGGCGCGTGGGGAGTTGGCGTGGCGGCGGGTGACGCGACGGCGTTCCTCGGGCAGCGACTCCGTGGCCCGGCTGGGTCCCGCCAGGAGTTCGAGGACCTCGATGCCGTAGTGCGCGGCGACCGCGTCGCAGTCGGCCAGGCTCCATGCGGCGGAACCGGACTGACGACGGCTCACCTGCGCCTGGCTGACTCCCAGCGCGGCAGCGAGATCGGTCTGCGACTCGCCCGTCGCATGCAGAAGCGCGGCCACGGCGGACCGTACCCGCTCGTCGAGGCTCATACCCATGACGACAACCCTACCTCGCAGCACTCATATTCTATGCGCAAATCGCATTGCGTGCTGCGTCGCTGAGCGCACGGCGCGCTGCCGCTTCATGAGGCGCTTGTCCGTCGGCATCGCCCGCCGGCATCGGGCGGCAAAAAGAAAGGGAAAGGAGGTCACCGCTCCTTTCCACTCTCAACGTATAGCGCACTGGGGGGCTTGCGGCAAGGCCCCCGTCGTGCCGCAGAATCGCCCGCCGAAGCCAGAAATCGAGGGTGGGTGTCGCGAAGTGCGTGTGTTGTTGTCGACGTATGGGTCACGCGGGGACGTCGAACCGCTGGTGGCACTCGCGGTGCGGTTGCGGGAACGCGGTGCGGAGGTGCGGGTGTGCGCACCGCCGGACGAGGACTTCGCGCAGCGGTTGGCCGGTGTCGGCGTACCGCTGGTGCCGGTCGGCCGGTCGGCACGCGCGCTGACGACCGCGGCACCGCCGCCGTCGTCCCTGCCCCAGCGCGCGGCCGAGCTGATCGCCGGCCAGCTCGACGCGGTCACCGCGGCGGCCGAGGGATGCGACGCACTGGTGGCGACCGGCATGATGCCGGCCGCGGCCGGCGCGCTGTCGGTGGCCGAGAAGCTGGGCATCCGCTCCGTGTCCGTGACCTTCCAGCAGCTCACCCTGCCGTCGCCGCACCGCGCACCGCTGGCGTATCCGGGCCGGCCGTTCCCGCCGGAGGTGACCGACAACCGGGCGCTGTGGGACCTGGACGCCCAGAGCATCAACGCGCTGTTCGGCGAGGCGCTCAACACGAACCGCGCCTCGATCGGCCTGCCACCGGTGGACGACGTCCGCGACTACGTCATCGGCGGCCGGCCGTGGCTGGCGACCGACCCGGTCCTGGACCCGTGGCAGCAGACGCCGGACCTCGACGTCGTCCAGACCGGCGCGTGGACCCTGCCCGATGTGCGCCCGCACCCGGCGGAGTTGACGGCGTTCCTGGACGCCGGTGCGCCACCGGTGTACGTGGGCTTCGGCAGCATGCCCATGCGCACATCGACGAACGTCGCCCAGGCGGCCATCGAGGCGATCCGAGCGCAGGGCCGCCGCGCGGTCGTGGCCCGTGGCTGGGCCGACCTGTCCCTCGTCGACGACCGTGACGACTGCTTCGTCGTCGGCGAGGTCAACCAGCAGGCGCTGTTCGGGCGGGTGGCCGCGGTCGTGCACCACGGCGGCGCGGGCACCACGACGACGGCCGCCCGGGCCGGAGCGCCTCAGGTGGTGGTGCCCCAGGCGGCGGACCAGCCGTACTGGGCCGGCCGGGTGGCAGACCTCGGCATCGGCGCGGCACACGGCGGTCCCACTGCGACCTTCGAGTCCCTGTCGGCCGCGCTCGGGACGGCCCTGGCCCCCGAAACCCGCGCACGAGCGACCGCCGTGGCCGGCGCGATCGGCACCGACGGAGCGGCGGTGGCCGCGAAGCTGCTGCTCGACGCGATGAGCTGAAAGCCCGCCGGCACCCGCGTGAGCCACGCGGGACCGTCGAGCCGGGACCCGCAGAACGACAACCCGGCGTAAACGCCGAGTCGGACACCTTGCCGCACGCAACGGTCGCAAGCGACCTCAGATCGGAACCGAAGACCATGACCCCCCTCACCACCAGTGCTTTCGACCTTCCCGACCGCCTCTCCCCCAAGGCCGACCCGGCACTGATCGCCGGCGACGAGCGGCATTTCGCGGCCATCGCCGAGTGCCTCGAGCAATCGATCGCCGAGGTGTCCGACCGCCTCGCCGCCGAACGCAGGGCACCCGGCGGCGCGGGCCGGCAGGCGTTGGACCGGGACCTGGAGATCCACCGGCTGACCGCTCGCCTGCGCGCACTGCGCCGCTTCGGTCTGGACCTGTGCCTCGGCCGCATGGTCGGCGCGGACCACCCCGAGCCCGTGTACGTCGGACGGCTCGGCCTCACGGACAGCACGGGTCGCCGGCTGCTGCTCGACTGGCGCTCCCCCGCGGCCGAGCCGTTCTTCGGAGCCACCCACGCCAACCCGATGGGTCTGACGAGCCGCCGCAGGTATCGCTGGACCCTCGGCCGGATCAGCGACTACTGGGACGAGGTGTTCACTGCGGACGACTTCGCCGGGCACGCCGCGCTCGACGACCAGTCCGCCTTCATCGCCAGCCTGGGCAGCAGCCGGTCGGCACGGATGCGCGACGTGCTCGGCACCATCCAGGCCGACCAGGACGCCATCATCCGCGCGGGATCCCGCGGCGCTCTCGTCGTCGACGGCGGTCCGGGTACGGGGAAGACCGTCGTCGCCCTGCACCGCGCCGCCTACCTCCTCTACTCCGATCCCCGCCTCGGTCACCGCCGCGGCGGCCTGCTGTTCGTCGGTCCGCACCAGCCCTACCTCGGCTACGTCGCCGACGTCCTCCCCAGCCTCGGAGAGGAGGGCGTGCGGACCTGCACCCTGCGCGACCTCGTCGCCGAGGGGGCCACGGCGGCGGTCGAGAGCGACCCGGACGTCGCCCTCCTGAAGTCGTCCGCTGACATGGTGAAGGCCATCGAGACGGCCGTCAGGTTCTACGAGGAGCCGCCCACCGAGGGAATGACGGTCACGACCCCCTGGTCCGACATCCGGCTGAGCGCCGAAGACTGGGCGGCGGCGTTCGATGCGGCGGAACCCGGTACCCCGCACAACGAGGCACGCGACCAGATCCGGGAGGAACTGCTGACGATCCTGGTGGACAAGCACGACGGCGACGTCTCGGCCGACCTGCTGCGCAGATCGCTGCGGCAGAACAGGGAACTGATCACGGCCCTGAATCGCGCCTGGCCGCTGCTCGAAGCGGCCGACCTCGTCGGTGACCTGTGGTCGGTACCCGCCTACCTACGGATGTGCGCTCCCTGGCTCGGCCGCGACGACGTTCGGCTGCTGCAACGTACGGACGCCCAGGCCTGGACGGTGTCCGACCTACCGCTGCTGGACGCGGCGCGGCAGCGGCTCGGTGACCCGGAGACATCGCGGCGCAAGGCCCGGCACGAGGCCGTCATCGCCGCCCAGCGCGAACGCATGGCGCAGGTCGTCGACAACCTGATCGCCGCCGCGGCCGACTCCGGGGCCGACGGTGACGACGGCGAGGGCCTGGTGACGATGCTGCGCGGTGAGGACGCCGAGGTCAGCCTGACCGACGAGTCCGAACTGCCCACCACCGACCCTGACCAGCTCGCCGGCCCGTTCGCGCACATCGTCGTCGACGAGGCTCAGGAACTGACCGACGCGGAGTGGCAGATGCTGTTGCTGCGGTGCCCGTCCCGGAGCTTCACCATCGTCGGGGACCGTGCGCAGGCCAGGCGCGGGTTCACGGAGTCGTGGCGGGAACGGCTCGAGCGGATCGGACTCGACCGGATCGACCTGGCGTCCCTGAGCATCAACTACCGCACGCCGGAAGAGATCATGGCGGAAGCCGAGCCGGTCATCCGGACCGTGCTCCCGGACGCCAACGTGCCGGCCTCGATCCGCAGCAGCGGCGTCCCCGTCGTGCACGGATCCGCTGCGGATCTGCACTCGCTCCTCGACACCTGGCTCGCCGCACATGCCGACGGGATCGCCTGCGTCATCGGCGATCCCACGTTCCGGACCACGTCCCGCGTCCGGTCACTCACCCCGGAGCTGTCGAAGGGACTCGAGTTCGACCTGGTCGTCCTCGTCGACCCGGAACGGTTCGGCGAGGGCGTCGAAGGAGCGATCGACCGCTATGTCGCCATGACCAGAGCGACCCAGCGGCTCATCGTCCTCACGAGCCCCTGACGCCGGCCGGGACATCGGCCGGTCAGAGGCGGCCGGCGACCGCCCACCTCGGCACCGCCACACGAAAAACAGGTGCCGCCGGCCGCCGTGTCGTACCTACCGTTCAGGATCGTGGATGACATCACCGCCCCGCCGCGACTGACCCGACTCACCTTCCACGGCCCGCTCTCCGAGGACCGGGCCGCCGGAATGGTCCGACGGCTCACCTCCCCGACCGCTCCGACGGCCCCGACCACCGTGCTCGACATCGGCTGCGGCTGGGGTGAGCTCATGCTCCGCCTCCTGGAGGCGATGCCCGGCGCGACCGGAGTCGGCATCGACCTCGATGAGGACGACCTGGCCCGCGGGCGCGCCAACGCCGAGAGCCGCGGACTGGCCGAGCGCACCCGCTTCGTCCAGGAGTCCGCCGTCGACACTTCCCAAGGCCCCGCCGACCTCGTACTCTGCCTCGGCGCCAGTCACGCCCTCAGCGATGCCCGACCCCCCGAGCACACCACGGCCGCCCTGCATGCCCTTCGGCGTCTGGTCACCCCGGGCGGCCGTGTCCTGCTCGGTGAGGGTTTCTGGCAACGCCCGCCCGCTCCGGGCGAGTTGGGGGCCATGTGGCCTGACGCGTCCGCCTCCGAGTTCCACCACGTCGCCGACCTCGTCGACCTCGCCATCGCCGCGGGGTTCCGTCCGGCATGGATCGAGACCGCGAGCAACGACGAATGGGAGGAATTCGAGTCCGCCTACCAGTGCGATGTCGAGGAATGGCTCGCCGCCCATCCCGATCATCCCCTGGCGAGGGAGACCCGCGACCGCGTCGACCGCCACCGCGGCATGTGGCTACGGGGTTATCGCCGTGTCATGGGCATGGCCTACCTGACCCTCGTTCCCGTGGCCTGAGGGACGGCAAGTTCGGCCAGTGTCACCGGGAACGCCCGACAGCCTTGTGCTGCCGGGCGCCGCTCCCCTCTGGCTCTACCGCGTTTCAGCGCTCTTCCTTCCGCCTGCTGCGCACGAGCCAGGTGGCTCCGCCGACGGCCAGAGCGACCGGCCACTCGAGGGCCCCCGCGACCGCGAGGGCTCCCAGGCCCCCGTAGAAGACCAGGTCCCGGGTGGACACGTTCTCCAGGCTGACGTACGGGATCGGAACCGGGGCGTGGAACATGCGAGTGCGCAGGTGCACACCCCCGTCAGGATGGGCCTCCCCGGTCCCGTTCTGCTGGGCTTGCGCACTCCCCGTGAACACTCGCGTACTCCGGGCCCCGTACCGTCCCTTCTGGGCCCGCACACGTGCGGCGGGTTCGAGCGTGGTCAGTCCAGCGGCTGACATCTTCTTCTGGGCCCGGACACGCTCGGTGGGCTCGAGCACGGTCTCGGCTGCCGTAACCATCCCCGCTCCTCCTCTCCTGTGAGCCGGTATGGATGTGTCTCTTCCATCCTCCCTTCCATCCTCGCGCGCCGTCCGCGGTAGCGGTTCCGTCGCGGCGAACCTGGACGACTCAGCCAGGCTTGGAAGCGCTCGTGCAGGGGCCCCGGCCGGCCCTGCCAGGCCGACCGGGGCCCCTGCACCCGCTCATTTAGCAGTCGCAAACCGAGTCGGCTCGGCCGGTGACCGCGCCGGCATCCCCGTGGTGCCGGTCCCCGCTGACCAGGACGTCACGGCGCGCAATAGGCAACGGGAGTGACGTCGTAGTTCTGGGTGGCGGAGGTGTTGTGGAAGTTCACGGTCCAGCTGTCGTCGGGGTTCGTACTGGTGCTCCGGTAGCTGTTCACGGGGATGACCTCGTCGCCCCCGATCCAACCCCCGCTGACCGCCTTCTGACCGGCGGGACACACAGCGACCAAGGCCAGCGTCTGCCCCGGTGTCAGCGTCGCGCTGCCTCCGACGACCGGATTGATGTCGGCGACGCCCGAGGCGCCCTGCGGGCCGGCGGCACCCGTGTCGCCCTGCGGTCCGGTGGCGCCCTGCGGGCCCGTAGCGCCCGTGCCACCCTGCGGTCCGGTCGCACCAGTCGTGCCCTGCGGGCCAGTGGCACCCGTGTCGCCCTGCGGTCCGGTGGCGCCCTGCGCCCCAGTAACACCGGTGTCACCCTGTGGCCCGGTGGCACCGGTGTCGCCCTGCGGCCCGGTGGCACCCGTAGCCCCGGTAGCACCCTGCGGTCCCAAAGCACCGGTGGCGCCCTGCGGTCCCGTAGAACCCTGCGGCCCGGTAGGACCTGTGTCACCCTGCGGCCCAATGGCGCCCGTGTCGCCCTGCGGGCCCGTAGCACCCGTAGCCCCGGTAGCACCCTGCGGACCCAAAGCACCGGTGGCGCCCTGCGATCCCGTAGAACCCTGAGCCCCGGTAGGACCTGTGTCACCCTGCGGCCCAATGGCGCCCGTGTCGCCCTGCGGGCCCGTAGCACCCGTAGCCCCGGTAGCACCCTGCGGACCCAAA